>JAQGHW010000277.1 GCA_028291505.1 Rhodopila sp.
TGTCTGTCCGGTTCCCCGTGCGGTAATCTTTTTGTCCGCCTACTCGTTGCGCAGCGGCATTTCCGGACATTCTGACGGTGACCGCTCAACGATCGTTTGGCGGACTGGCGCCACCGTTGATATCTCCCGGAACACGCCGACGCTGTAAATATCGACAGGGTTCGCAAATGTTCGCGCTTAACGTTGTCCAGCTAACAACCGACGCTCTGTCCTCTAATTCACCTCTGAAGTAGATCCGGTCATCGCGCTCACCAGTGCCGCAAGCTCATTGATCGAAAATTCTTCCGGATTGCCCAAATTAACGGGCATGTCGATTTCCTGATCCAGTGCGATCAATCTGCTCAGCCCCTCGATCAGGTCTGTTACGTAACAGAATGACCGGGTCTGCTCGCCGCTGCCATAGATCGTGAGCGGCTTCCCACAGATCGCCATCGCCTGCACCACCAGGTTGGACACGATCCGTCCGTCATCGGGCCGCATCCGTGGACCATACGTGTTGAACACGCGCGCCACGCGCACGCTGACGCCGTGGCGCCGTTTGTAGTCAAAGCACAGCGTCTCCGCCGCTCGCTTACCCTCGTCGTAACAGGCTCGTACGCCGGTTGGATTGACGTTACCCCAATACGCCTCGGTTTGCGGATGCTGGGCCGGATCCCCATACACCTCGCTGGTCGATGTCTGGAGTATGCGAGCCTCACTGGTGCGCGCCAGTTCCAGCAAGTTCCGCATCCCCGGCACGTTGGTCAGAAGCGTATGGACCGGGTCAGCCTGATAATGCGGCGGTGACACCGGACAGGCAAGGTTGTAGATCCGATCCACGTGCAGTCGATCAGGCAACGGCTTGGTAATATCCGCCTCGATCAATGAGAAGCGACTTTCCCGAGACAAGTCGTCGAGATTTTCCAAGGTGCCGGTATGAAGATTATCGACACAGATGACCCGCCAGCCTTCAGCGATCAGCCGCTCACAAAGGTAGCTGCCGAGAAACCCGGCGCCGCCGGCTACCAAAGCGGTCCCGCTCGAGTTGGCTGGAATGGTCATCTTTCCTCGCTTTCTGTATTTACGCGGCCGAAGGCATGGTCTGGTCGCGGCTCGTTCCCGCTGCGGACGTGACGTGCCGCAGCAGTTCGCGGGCCCGCGCCACGCCGGTGTGGTCATTTAGGACGATCGAACGGGCGTGCTGTCCGATGCGTTGTCGGTCCGATTCTGCCATGCCGGTCAGCACCGCGACGACCGCTTCGGTGCTATCGGCGATCAGGATTGCGTCGTGTTCCGGCAACAGTTCGGTCAGGCCATTCCAGCGGTCGCTGATAATCGGCGTCCCGCATGCAGCAGCTTCGAAGAGACGAACGCTGGGCGACCATCCCGCTGCGATCATCGCCGCGCGGGTAATGTTCAGGGTGAAGCATTGCGCCGCATAGAACGCCGCATGATCGGAAGGTCCGACATGCTCCAGCCGCTCGACATTGTCAGGCCATTCGATCGAAGCCGGATATTGCGGCCCGGCGACCACGAAGTGCATCTGCGGCAGGCGGCGCGCGGGCTGCAGCAGCAAGCGATCAAGCGCCGGCTGGCGATCGGGACTGTAGGTGCCGAGGTAGCCGAGGTTCCAGCGCTGTTCGCCTTCCATCGGGCGCCACCTCGTCTCGTCAACAGCGCAGTACAACGCACGTGGCCGCCGCGCTCCGAAGTCTTCAGCCAGGCGGTCGAGGATCGGGCCACCGGTGAACGAAAAATATAGATCCAGGCGAGGGATCTGCCGGCGGGCGATATAATCCTCGTTGCCTTGATCGACGGCCGCCAACGTAATGGGTGTATCGATGTCGTAGAACGCTTTCAGTCCTTCGGCCTGCACCAGGACATAGTCAAGGACGGCGATGCCGTCCGGCTCGTAGGAGCCGACGATGACAGCCGTGGCTCCGGCGATCCGCGACCCGAATTTCTGCGCCAGTTCCTCAACCGACGCATAAAAACCGAGGTCGCAAAAATCCGGATCAGGCAGGTCGCGGTTCGCGGCGTACCACGGGACATCGCGTTCAAGAAACAATACCTTCTGGCCCGTGGCGGCCAGGCCGCGCAGCAAGGCGCGATAGGTCGTGGCGTGACCGTTGCCCCAAGACGAACTCAGCGACAGGCCAATGAAGACCAGTTCACCTTCCGGCCTGATCATGCGGCCTGCTCCGTGCGGCGGCCGGCCATCAGATCGGTCAGCACATGATGTAGCACCGCGGCGCGCCGGTCATAGGTATGTTCGATGAGAACACGTTGCAGGGCGGCCTGGCCGATCTGCCTGGCTTGTTCCGCGGTCAGGCTGCGAACGGCCTCCGTCACATCGATCCCGTCGCGGGCCACCAGAACCTCCTTGCCCGGTGTCAGGAACGACGCGATGCCTTCCAATGGGTCGGTCAGCAGACAGGCGCCAGCGCCGGCTGCCTCGAAGACGCGGGTCGCGGGGGAAAAGCCGATCGATGCCATGCTGTCGCGGCTGATATTCAGCACCGCTCGGGCGCTGACGTTCAGGGCGTTGTGGGCCGAGGTTGGGACGTGCCCAAGCTTCACAACGTTCGCAGGGCAGGGTTTGTCGCCCCACCCCGAACCGCCCAGCAGAAAACGCCGATCCGGAACCTCCGCGGCCGCACGCAGGAAAAACGCTTCGACCCGGTGTTCGCGATCCGGCAAGCGATTGCCGAGGAAGGTCAGGTCGGCGGCGAACCGGTGCTCCGGCGGGACCGGATGATGGGTGGTTGGATCCAGCGCGTTGTAGATCGGCACGCAGTCGCGCGCACCGAAGCCGCGATAGGCAGATACGACGGGGTCACCGCCACCATAGGTCAGCACAAGATCCAGATGGGGCAGCGCGCGGCGAAGCGTGTGGTCCGGGTTGCCCGCGATCTCCGCCAGCGTTGCGGGTGCATCCACGTCCCAGAACAGCCGCAGCGCGTCGGGGGCGGCGTGGGTCAGGATGCCGTCCAGCAGCGTGTCGTCGAACACGCCGACGCCGCTGGCCTTGATGACCACGTCAGCGCGTGCGGCCTGCGTCAGAACCTCGCGAACACCGGTTTCGGTCGCCTTGTAGACCACCACGCGGCACCAGGGCGGCGGTTCGATGTCACGATGGCTCTGCCGGTCGAAGGCGTCGGGCTCGAAGAATGTGATGTCGTGCCCGAGCGGCGCCAGGGCTCGAAGAATGCCACGGTAGTAGGTGGCGGCACCGTTCCAGTAGGCCGACAACAGGCTGGACCCATACATCGCGATCTTCATGCTGCTGTCTCCGTTGGCGTCCCCTTTGGCGTCCCCCTTGGCATCTCCCCTGGCGTGGCGCCGATCGTCGTGAGGATTGCCAGCAGTTCGTCCACGCGGTGCGCGCAGGTATGGCGTTCGCGGATACGATGCAGACCACTGGCGACAATGGCCTGGGCAAGATCCTGATCATGCCGGAATGCGTTCAGGTGCTGTGTCATCTCGGCGGTGTCGCGCGCTGTCAGAAAATCCTGTCCCGGCCGGAACAGGCCTTCCTCGTCCCGCCAGGGCGCGCTGACCAAGGGGATGCCGCAGGCCAGGGCCTCGAACACCCGGATCGTCGGGATCCCCGGCAGCGCCTCCACATAGGGCCGGCGCGGGACATGGATGGTCATTCGATGCTGGGCGAAGCACGCAGGGGCTGCGGCGTTGGCGAGCCAGCCCTGGTAGGCCAGGTTGGTAGTGGCCAGGCTGTCGAGCGCTTCCGGCGGATAGCGGACGCCGTGGACGGTGCCGTCAAGCTGCGCCTGACGCGCCGGTTCGATCAGGAAATCGTGCAGCTCCTGGGCGCGTTCGCCATCGCCCCAGTTGCCGATCCAGACGAGGTCTTTTTGTGGCCCCTCGGGAAGCAGCGGATGGAACACGCTGGTGTCGGCGGCCTCGTGCCAGGTGAAGACACGCCGCCCCCAGCCCAGCCGTTCATAGCGGCGGTGCAGGGTTTCGCCGAACGCCAACACCGCGTCGTAGTCCTGTAGCGGCAACTGCTCGATGGTTTCAGACTCGGACACGCCGCGATGATGGGTGTCATGGAACAGCAAGGCGAAGCGGCCCTCGGTCTGGCGCAGGCGGCCGATGCGGGCGACGAGGTCCGGCGGCGTCCATTCATGCACGATCACCACGTCCGCGCCGTCCAGCGCCGCGGCGTGGTCGAAGCCGGGCCCGTAGGTGGTGACGTGCAGTTGGGGAAAGGTCGCGGCGAAATGGCCGAGTGGAGCGGTGCCATGGTTTGCGATCAGGTTGGCGCGGCTCCAGCCATCCTCCGGCTCCAGCACCAGCGTGGAATGACCGCGCCGCTCCAGATCCGACAGGACGCCGCGGAGGAAATGGGCGTTGCCGTTGTTCCAGTCGGAGACGACGGAATGGGCGTAGAGGACGAACTTCATGCCGGCACTGCTGAGGTCGTGAGGGTGGAATACAGCGCGTGGAGCTGCGCCGATTGCCGCGACAGGGTGAACTGGCGGGCGCGAGCACCCGACGCGGCCGACAGCCGCCCGCGCAATACGGAATCTTCTGCCAGGGCGTTCAGGGCATCGGACCAGCCGCGGCTGTCGTCGGGCGACACAAAAAGGGCCGCATCACGCCACAGTTCGCGAAAGGTCGGAATATCGGCGAGCACCAGGGCGGCGCCGCAGATCGCGGCCTCGACGACGGCAAGGCCGAACGGTTCGTAGCGTGACGGCGCGGCAAAAATTGGCGCCCGACGCATCAGGACCAGGATGTCCTTGTGTGGCAGGGCGCCGGGCGTTCGCACGTGGCGGAAAGCAGCGTGCTGGCCGTTGGGTCCCTGCAAAGGGCCGGCCAGGATAACGGGCCAGGGTACGGCTGCGGCCGCTTCGTCCAGAACCGCGCCATTCTTACCAGGGTCCCACCAGCGTCCGGCGCTCAGGACCAGCGATTCCTTGGGCTCATCTGCCGGCGCAACCCCAGTGGCGTTGTAGATCACGTGCGGCGGCGGCAGCCGGTGGTACACCGCGTTCAAAGCAGCGGCGTGGCTGTGGCTTGGGACAACAGCGGCATCGGCGCGCTGGAAGCCGGCCTGGTTGCGTTCGATATGCCACGCCCACTCGCCCGGAAGCTCGTTACCCTGGACCGCGCGCCACCAGGTCGGCACGCACGAGTGGGAGGCGACGACGACGGGGCACAGATCGGGCAGACCGCAAGCCTGCGACGGCAGGTTCAGATGCAGGACGTCGGCATGCCAGTCCCGCGCCAAGCCTGCCAGTGTATCGGCGCCGCGGTCGAGCGCGGCGCTGTGTGAAACGGTCCATTCAAGGGGTTCGTGCGTCCAGACCAGTTCAACCCGGCCGCACTCGGCCCGTTGGGCGTTGTCCGGAGCCGAACCGAAGCCGACCAGCAGGCAATCGACACCGTGCGCTTCCAGACCGCGTGCGACGTCGATCGCATACCGCCACACACCCCCCACTGCGTCGAGCGTGATCAGCACCCGCCGCAGCATGCTTCCTCCAGGACTGCCAACGGCAAGGGACGTTGGTGCTGGATGTCGCTGAAGTCCTGGAAGGTGCGCAGGTAGTAGTCGTGCGCCCGCTCCCACGCCCGGTCGTCGGGTTCGCCCCACATCGCCCGGTAACTTGGCGAACTGGGGTACGGATACATCGGCACCGGCGCATTGGCCCAGACGCCATGGTCGATCAGGTGCTTACGCCAGTGTTCTATCAACGCAGTGTCGTCCTGATCGACACCGATCAGATTGCCTTGGACGAATGGCACGTGCCTTCGGGCTTCGACCAGCAGGTTGGCGAGGTCCTCGGTCTCCAATCGGCATCGTTTGGCCAAAGTTTCGCGGCCCTCGGCGGTCAGGCTTTCTATACCGGCTTCGATCGACACGCAGCCAGCTTCGCCGAGCAGGCGCAGCATATCCGGCTTCCAAAGGTCGATGCGGGTCTGGATGCCAAACACCACGTCCCGCTGCACCAGGGCTTTCAGCAGGGGGCGTTGGGGCAGGAAGATCTCATCAATGAAGTAAAGGTAGCGAACGCCCTGGGCGATCAGGTGGTCGATTTCGGTCAGCAGGATGGACAGCTCACGCCGGCGATATTTGTCACGGAAGTCGATCTTGGCGCAGAAGCTACAGTTGTAGGGGCAACCGCGCGATGCCTCGACCTCGGCGCCGAGACCTGGCTGCGGGTTGTCGAACCGATGATGGTGGTGGCTGTGGCGGGCGATCAGTTCATCGGGCCAGCGCAGGGGCGGCAGATTGACGAATGCGTGGGCCGCAGGGCTACCGCTTATCGTTACGGAGCCATCGGTTTCTGTCGCGATCGATGGGACCTTGGACCAGTCATCGCCATTCGCCAGGGCGGCAACGATGTGCTCGCATTCGCCAAGAATGACCGCGTTTACGTCCAGCTTGCGCAGGGTTGCCGCGGCCGTGACGGAACCATGCGGACCGACCGCCACGGTGCGGCCGCCACGCGGGCCAAGCGTCTGCAGAAAGTCGCGCGGCACCGCCAATTCGGGCGGGGCACACCGCCAGAACAGATAGCTCGGTGCTGTCGTGACGACTGTCATGTCAGCGCCGAACGCCTCAATATCCCGGCAAGCCTCGGCTGCCGAACGTTGGCCCAGGTTGCAGTCGATCAGCAGCGTCGCGTGGCCATCCTGCTTCAGCAACGCCTGGGCATAGCCAAGCTCCAGCGGCAGATGCGGTTCGCGGCAGCCGAAATAGATGCTGCCGTCGAAACGCCAGGGCGGGTTGACCAGCGCGACCCTCATGCGCTGACCTTTTGCTTAATGCGCTCTGGTCGAACGGTCGATAGACCGAGATCCGCAGACAGCCACTCCGCCAGGTCGCGAAGACCGTCGCGCCAGGCCACCGTTGGATGCCAGCCCGCCTGCTCGGCCAGTCGCCCCGAATCCGCAACGAAGAAGACCTGGTCGCCGGGACGCTGCTTGGCGTAGCTGACTTGTACCGGGCGGCCTGTAACCGTTGCGATTTCATCCAGCACCATGCGCAGGCTGACGGCATTGTCAGCGCCACCGCCAAGGTTGAAGGCCTGGCCGTTAAGATGGTCGATGTTCTTCAGAACCGTGCGATAGGCCGACACGGCGTCCCGGACATGCAGGATGTCACGCACCTGATGTCCGTCGCCGTAGATCGTGATTGGCTCATCACGCAGCGCGCGGATCAGGAAGTGCGCAACCCATCCCTGGTCTTCGGTGCCGAACTGGCGGGGCCCATAGATACAGCTTTTGCGCAGGACGGCGGCGCGCAAGCCGAAGGAGTGGGCGTAATCGAGCACGTACTGGTCGGCCGCCCCTTTCGAACACCCGTACGGCGTGCAGAACGACAGCGGACGGGTTTCGTCGATGCCACGATCGCGGAGCTTCGGATCCACCGGAACACAGCCGTCCGGGGCCTGTTCCATCTGCAGATCGTTCAGGGCGCCGTAAACCTTGTTGGTGCTCGCGAAGACCAGCGGCGTCCGCGGCGCCAGGCGACGGATCGCTTCCAGAATGGTCAGCGTGCCCTGGGCGTTGACGGTGAAGTCGTCCAGCGGGTCCGTCAGGCTAGACGTCACGGCGACCTGGGCGGCGAGGTGAACCACGCTGCCTGCCTCCGCCACGGCGGCTTCGACGGCAACCGGATCGCGCAGGTCGCCCGGGACGGCTTGCAGCCGGCTGCCATGGCGGGAAGCGAGCCAGTTGAGGTTCCGCTCCACACCGGGCCGGCTGAGATTGTCGAATACGATGACGTCTTCACCGCCGCTCATGACCACGTCGGCGAGATTGGAACCGACGAAGCCGGCGCCGCCAAAGATCAGCAGCGGTTTGGCTTGGCGTACGATTTTCGGGGTGGCCAGTGTTTTTGCAGTGGCCGGTGCTTTCGGCGTGGCCAGCAGGGGAAGGCGCGGAGAGGCCTCAAAACCGGCGTACGCTAACTGGCGGTGCAGCATTTTGGGCCGGCCCGCGACGTCCGTCACGCCCAGATGGTAGTGCCTGGGATCGAAGTATAATCCTTCCTGAACAGGAACATTTCGAGAGATGTCCTGCCAGCAATACCAGTAGAGACGGTCGGCCGGAGCGGCCAGGGCCTGCCGGAAGCGATCGACCTGCGTCGCCTCATCGTGCCGCCAGGTGGAGTAGCCGGCTTCGGTGATCCAGATCTGCGCCGCAGGATTGTATTGATCAAGCACCGATCGCATGGTGGCAAGGTGGCTGTCGTAGCCCAGCCAGCCACCGGCTTCACTGTCCCAGGTTCCGGGGAAGGCGTGGAAGCCAACGGCCGAGACGGTGCCGAGCACTCCGCGTTCACCAAACAGACGCAGCAGGTTGGGGTCAAACGGACATGGACCCCCAAGCACCGCCTTCCATCCGCGATGCTGCGTCCAGTAGGCGGCCGCGCCGATCATTTCGCAGAACAGCAACCAGTCCGGATCCTCGCGCCAGTCCCAATCCACCAGATTGTTCGGCTCGTTCCACAACTCGATGTGTCGGAAGTGGCTGCCATAACGGGTCAGCACATGATCGACAAAATCGGGAAAATCCTTCAGCCGCCGCGGCGGACCCGAGGAACGCCCAGTCCGCGACAGCGTCGGCGGCGTGTAGTGGACGCACAGCAGAAGGTCGAGGTCGCGGCTGATGGGTGGGATCAGCCAGTCGTACCAGGCTTCACCCTCCGGCGTGTGGTAGGTTGCCCAGGAGAGGTGGGTGCGGATGGACGATGCGCCCACGGCACGCATACCCTCGATGGCGCGCAGGACGCGGTCGTGCTCACCCGGCCGAAACCACTCGACAAAGCCGAAGCTGGGCCGCCCAGCCATATCACGAGCGGTCATGCCACCAGCCCGTGTGCCTCGAGTTCCCGTTTGGCATGTTCGCCGCGGTCCTGGGCGGTGGATTGCCTGATCCAGTCGGCAAGCGCCGGCAACGCGGTTTCCAGGCGTTGCGCCGGATGGTAACCAAGCAGGTCACGTGCTTTTGTAATGTTAGCAAAACAATGGCGGACATCTCCGGCGCGTGCCTTGTCCATGATTTCGGGCCCTATTTCGCCTTGCCCCATGGTCTCCGCCAGCATCCACGCGACCTGTTCAATCGTGTAGACGTGGCCGCTGCCGATGTTGAAGGTTTGTCCAGCGACGCGCGGGCTATCGATCGCCAGGCGAAACGCCTGGGCGACGTCGCTGACATGCACGAAGTCACGATGCTGCTGGCCATCCTCGAAGACCAGCGGCGGCTGCCCGTTCAGTAGTCGCGCACCGAAATTGGCCAGCACGCCGGTGTAGGGATTGGAAAGTGCCTGACCCGACCCGAATACGTTGAACAGGCGCAATGCAACGGTCTCGATTCCGTAGTTGGCGCCGATGATCAGGCAACTTCTTTCCTGGCTGTACTTGGTCAGGGCGTAGATCGAGGCGAGATCGGGCTCCTTCTCCTCATCCGTTGGCACCGGGACCAGCCGAGTGCCATCAGGCAGCACGGGGTCCCAGCCAGACGCGTTGCGGCCCACGCCGCGCCGAACGGAACGAACCGGCGTTCCGTCCCCGGTGGTGTATCGGCCTTCGCCATACACGCTCATGGACGACGCGACGACCAGGCGTTCCACTGGATTATGGATCAACTGCTCCAGCAGTACCGCAGTACCGAGGTCGTTCACGCCGACATAGCGGGCAATCTCATACATGCTTTGGCCAACCCCGACCTCGGCAGCGAGATGGACCACGCCGTCAACCCCTTTGAGGGCGCCGGCGATCGTTTCGGGATCGCGAATATCACCGCGGATCAGTTCCACATCGGGCGGTACCGACAGGGGGGTATTGCCGTGGACTTGTTCCGATAGATTATCGAGGATCCGGACGCGGTGCCCGTAGGTCAGGAGTTCGAGCGAAAGGTGGCGTCCGATAAAGCCGGCGCCCCCGGTCAACAAAAGGCACTTCGGCATCCGTCTGCTACCCCCTTCTCCGCTTCCGGGCGTTAACCCGGGCCAAGCGAGCCGGTTCCCGTAGATGAAGAAAAAGATGTTGTTGTTGAACAGGAGGAAGATGCTCACCGCCATCTCATCTGCCGGCCATGGATCAGCACAGCGCACATCGCCGGGCGACTGGAACCCAAGCTGCCCATCAGCGTTTGCAGCAAACACTTTTCAGGAGACAGGCTATGTCGAACAACGAAAGTGCGGCACCAAAGTCGTATGACCATGCGCGCGAGCTGACCGAAAAGGCGCTGGATGCGTTCGTCGAAGGTGATGAGAAGAACGGTACTAAATTGGTCGAACAGGCGAAGGGCGTCAATGAGTCTGCAGTGCGTGACGTGCACGAGGAACTCGAGGAAGATGCGGCTTCGGAACATGATCCCGCGAAATTGGGCCAGTCGTCTTCAAAGAAGAATCCGGGCTAACGAGGCCACGCGGCAACGGCGGGCTGCGCGCTATTCCAGATGCGTGGCCCGCGACGGTTAGGTAGAACACCGGTGGACGGACCCGCCGCTTCCAGGCGACATCCCATTCGCTAAACCCCAGGCGACCAAACGCGGCATGTAGCATCTTCCTTTCTCGCTGGTATTGGCCTGGCCCTCTTGGATCATTGCTTAGTGGCAATCGTTATCCGCTTCGCCCCACTGGTACTTTCAAGTTCATGCGACAGAAATCCAATCACCGCAGCTTCCTCGGCGCGCAGCCCGTGGCCGGGATCACCGAGCTTTTCGTCTGATCGCTGTTTAAGCGTCTCGAGCAATCTGCCATCAAGGTAGCCTTGGAAGATCGCTGGATGAATGTAGCATTTGCGGCAGATCGCCGGCGTGTTGCCCAACATCTTCGCCACCGCTTCGACCGCTTGCAAAACGTTTTTCTTTGCCTTGGCCTGGGAGTCAAACGCCTCTAACCGCTGCAAGGCCAGCGCCGCCAGGTTCGTCGCAGCCCAGGTGCGGAAGTCCTTTGCAGTGATCTCTTCCCCAGTTATGTCGCGCAGGTATTCGTTCACATCATCTGATCCGATGGTATGCGGCTGTCCGTCGTCATCCAGATACTGGAACAGCTCTGACCCGGAAGCTCTTGACAGCGCCGAACGATTTTGGCCAGTTTGCGATCTTGCGGATTGATATGATGCTCGGCGCCGCTCTTGCCCCGAAAGTCGAACCGGATACGGCTGCTGCCGTCGACCTTCACGTGCCGGTTCCGCAACGCCGTCAGGCCGAAGCTGTTGTTGGTCTTGGCATACTCTTCATTACCGACACGGATCAGGGTGCCCTCCAGCAGGCGTACAATTGCCGCCAGAAGTTTTTCGCGCGGCAGCCCACGCTTCGAGAGATCGCGCTCCACCTGGGCGCGAATGGCCGGCAGCACCTTGCCGAAGATGAGCATCTTGCCGTACTTGCCTTCGTCCCGGACCGCACGCCAGCGCGGGTGATACCGATACCGCTTGCGGCCAAGCGCGTCGCGGCCGGCGGCCTGAATATGGCCGTTGGGGAAGGGGCAGATCCAGACATCCTGGTAAGCCGGCGGGATCGCCAGCTTGCGTATTCTTGCAAGTTCTTCCTCATCGGTGATTTTCGTGCCATTGGCGCCGAAATACTCAAATCCGTCGCCGGTGCGTTCGCGCCTGATCCCGCGCGATCGGTCCGAGACATAGCGCAGCTTCGCCGCCTTTGCTGTGGCCTTCAGGGCATCGGGTGACAGGGCTGAGGAAGAAGAATCGGATGAAACGGCAATCGCTTGCGACATAAGGTGATATGTTCGTTCGACGGTTTGGTTCGGGGGCTGTCGGCATCGTGCTCTAATCGCCGGCTGCCGAAGCAGGTGACGGATAGCTTGATCCAACACCGCTGCGCGCACGATCAATTGCGGGTCACAGTTGAAACCGCGTTCCCGACCGTGCCGTTGACCGCTCATGTCAAACAAGCAGCCCTGCTCTACTCATTCCTCCAGCCGGACGACCGGCAATGAACCGGTCGAAGCCATCGATCCCGGCGGCACCCGCAGCACAAAGCCTGGTCAGCCCGACAAGACCAAGCCAAACGCCAAAGAGGTAGTCGTTGAGCATCATGTCTCAAGCGGCGACAGGAATACCTGGCGGGAGTCTCGCGGCCCACAACCCAAGGCGGATTAATCTCAGATCGCGGGGAAGCGTGGCCCGCGATTGGTTGCAGGATCCTGCAACGACGCATCGCGTTTCAGCGGCGGTTAATAATCATGCGATAGTAGGCTGATTCGAAATCACGGGATGAACGAACAGGTTTATCACCGAACTAGCTGGTCGACTGATTTCGCTCAGCAGCCAAAGCGGGACCACACCACCCTTTGCAGTACTGGTCGTCGCCAGCTACCGCCACCCTCACCCATCCCCTCATTTCGTCCCCGACAGAAACCCGCCAAACAGCCCGCTACTGACCAGCATTTCCGCGAACCGCTGCAT
>JAQGHW010000474.1 GCA_028291505.1 Rhodopila sp.
GCAAGGCGCTTAGCAGCAACGCGCTGTCGACATACCACTTTCGGATCGAGGGACATACCGACACGGTGGGATCGAAAGACTTCAATCGCGCTCTTTCGGAGCGGCGGGCGGCAGCTGTTGCGGCTTATATCAAGCAAAAGTTCGGCGTGGAGGACAGCCGGATGGTTCCGGTTGGCCTTGGTTCCGACCATCTGCTGGTCCCGACTGGGGATCAGACGCCTGAGGCGCGTAACCGGCGGGTGCAGGTGGTCAATCTGGGGGCTTGAGGAGCGGCTTCGTCTGAACGACGTTAAAGACGATCATGCAAATGGCGCAGGCTGACGCTGCCCTTTCGGATGCTCAAAAAATTTTACTTCGGCAGGCAGAGGCCGCCCGCGTAGCATCCGAGGGTAATCCTTACACATTTGGAGGTCAGACGATCGAGGGGTTCGACTGCTCCGGATTTGTAATTTACGTTTTTAACCAAGCCTACGGGTCGAACACGCTGCTACGTGTTACGGCCGAAGACTTGCGAACCGAAGGGAGGTTTGCCGCCGTAGCTTCGCCCGGCGCCCCGTGCGATCTGATTTTCTTCTCCTCGTCCGCGGGTAGCAGCACCGCCGCGCATGTTGGGATCGTAGTCGATTCGACGCGCTGGATCGGGTCGCAGAGTTCGACCGGCGTTGCCTATGTGAGCCTCTCGAACGTTTATTGGCGTCCGCGGATTTTGTCGTATGGCCGCTATCAGCCGCTGAGGGTGGCACAGTCCATCATTCCTAGCCGAGCTGGCTCTTTCGCCTCGATTATCAATCCGACGGCCTAGGTGCGCGCTTTATGCCTCGCCGGGCTGGGAGTGGTGTTAGGCGTCGCCGCCCTGGCCCAACCGGCCCCTGAATGGCAGCGCGCCTGGATTTTTGATGGCTTCGACTGTCCGCGCTGCAGCCCTGACGACCGTGCGTGGCTGGTTGCGCGGCATGGGCAACAGGTCGTGTTCGGGCCGACAAGTTTTATCAATCCGCTCTACGAGGACTGTCCCGCGGGCGTCGACTATGCGGACCTCCGCCCGCGCTCCGCACCGGAAATCCAGAATTACTTCGGGAAGAAACGGCTGCCGGCGATGATTAGCCCGTCGCCTGTTGCCGGCAGGATCCAGTGCGCACAGCCTTCCGAACCGCCCAATACTGTCGCGCGGGTCGTGCTGGATGGGCCGCGGGGGTTCTTGTTGCACGAGTCCGGAGCGGTGCTGCGATTGCGCTGACGCACCGCGGCGCTATCACGTCACCCGCTAAAAGTGCACCGGGCGGACCGGCTAAAACAGGGCTTTGCCGGGTCATCCCCCGCTGCGCGGATGTTTTGCATCGGCCACTTTCGCAACCCCGACCGCCCCACGTCCGCCAATCAATGCTTCTACGGCCCAGTAATAGGGATGCGCCTGCACTGCCCGATCGCCAACGGCCTCATCCAGCATCCGGCGCTGTGACAGCGCCAGCGCCGCCGACGGCCCCGCATCCGGATTGGCTTGCAGCGCCTGCAAGAACAAAGCGGTCAGATAGGTCGTCGTCGCATCGTTCGCATCCCAGTGGGTCACCAGCAACGATCGGGCGCCGGCGAAGAAGAAGCTGCGCGCCAGGCCTGACAGACTTTCGCCGGCGCCGCTTCCGTTCTCGCCGCCAGTGTTGCAGGCGGCCAGGATCACCAGATCAGCATCCAGATGCATCAATTCGATCTCGGAGGCGGTCAGCATCGCCCCACCGGCATCCGGCGCGTCGGGTGCGGTGGAGGTCAACACCGCCGGCTCCGTCTGGCACCGCAGTTCACCGGGCAGGATGGCGTGGGTGGCGAAATGGATCATGCGGTAATTCGTCAGGGTTGTCGCCAACACCTGCTTGGCGGTGAAAGCGGATCCAAGCAGTTGATCGCTCGCGTCGGCACCCAGGATCCGACGGGCCACTTCCAGTTCCCGCCGTGCGCCAGGCAGCGGAGGCAGGTTCGCCAGCTCCCGAGCGCTGTCGCCACAGGCCGCGACCGAAAAGGTGGCCATTGCCTGGTGCACCGTGGGCGCTTTGAAGTCGCCCATCCCGAACCAAGGGCGTGTCGCCTGGATTGTCTTCGCGCCATGCCGCAGGTTGACGAAGCTGGCCGCGGACGGGACGTGGGAGATCGCGACCGTGCGGATCAGGAATGGCGCCTGAGCCAAGTCCGACCCTGTTGCCGGAGTGGTGAGCAACGCCCCGAAGGGTACCGAAAGCAGGCTGCCGGATGGCGCTACGGTCAGCGTGGAAACACCGGCGAGTGCACCAGCCACGGGCTTGAGGACGGCGGCGTAAAGTTCTTGCGCCGCATCGGTGTCGAACGGCGCCAGCTTGTTGTCGCGCGACAATTCCATGCCGGCCCGGAACCGCTTGACCAGGGTGTCGATCCTGCCGGCGCCGCCTTCGATCCGTCCGGTGCTGATCCCATCCTTGCGCAGCAGCAGGGTCCATCCCTCATCATCGCCCAGCACGACAACGGCCAGCGCTTCCGCCGGCTGCAGCATCGCCTGGACATCGCCTGCCGAGACCGAATCCTGCACCAGGGCGGCGAAACCGGGCGACGCCTCCTGCCGCGCCTGCCCGGCATCGCGCTGAGCCGTCTGCGCCTTGCGGATGTCCTCATCCAAGGTGGCGACGGCGGCGGCATTGTTCTTGTCAGATGCAAGGTCGAGCCGGGCGCGGTAGAGCGCCTCAAGCCGATCCGAGGCGATATCGTATTGCCGGATCGCCTCCGCGACTTTCGGATCGCGGGAGCCTTCCGTCAGGCGGGCAGCGGCGAGTGCGATCTGCCGGCTGGTGATGCTGCCTTGCGCGAGTTGCGACAGGGCGAACATCTCGACCAACACGGACTGGCCTCGCTTCGCGACGTCCAATGACAGCGCGTGGAGGCAGGGCATCAGCAATTGCGGGGTCACGCCGGTATTCAAGCTCCGCAGGGTGTCGGCCGCGGAACGGCATTCCGGCAGCGCAGCGGCATAATCGCCCTGCGCGGCGACCCGGGCAGCGTGCAGCAACTGGGTTTTCGCCAGTGGCAAGCTTGCGGGCTGTGCCCGGGCGAACACATCCACCGCTCGGCCGAGCTCGGTCAGAGCGGATGCATCGTTACCAGCGGAGGACGCGGCCACGCCGACGTTGCGATAGTAGCGCGCGACCAGGCGAGAATTGCGGCCTGAATAAAGACTACGAGCTGCCTGAAGTTCCGCCTCGGCCTCCTGCGTCCGCCCGAGCGCGGTCAGGGCGACCGCCCGGTAGCGGTGGGCTTCGATCAGGCCGTTCAGCGCGTCGCTGCTCGCTTGGTCCGCCACCAGCGATGAGTCGGCGGCGGCTTGTACCATCTGCTCGACCGAACTGCGCGCACTGGAAACGGACCGGTTGCGCGGAACCAATACATCGGGCGGGACGATAGCGCTAAATCCCCGCACGGCGCGATCCAACAAGGCAAGCGCATCCTGGAACTTGTTGCGGTTGATCAGGTCGAGCGCCATCAGATGGGTGACGAGCGGCCGGGCGACCGGATCGATCTGTTCCGGGGACGCAGCCAACCGCTCCGCGCGGGCAAAGAGCTGAGCGGCCTCGGCCGATCGGCCCTGATTGGAAACCTGCAGCGCCTCGCGCGCCAACGGCAAGGCCAGAGCCGGATTGTTCGGGCCGACAATCCGTTCCTGAATGGAAACCGCGGCGCGGTACGCGGTCTCGGCGGCGGCATAGTTGCCACGACGGTTTTCCAGTGCTCCGCGGGCCATCTGCCGCTCGACTTCCGCGATCGCACCGGCGCCTTCGATGTTGATCGCCTGGGCTGCCTCTCGCCGGGTGGCGAGACCGCCTTCATTCGCGGCGACAGCGGGCGTTGCCGGCAGCTTGCCTGCCATCACGCCGATGGCACGGGGCAAGATCGATTCCACCGGCCTGACGCCATCGGCCACATACAGCGTACCGCCGATGCGGGCCGCAAGGACCACATGCGGCCAGCCTCCCTGGCGACGGGTGCAGGACAGCGTGGCCGCGGGGCTGTCCAGAACCATCGTCTGACCCGGCGTGCCGCAAAGGAACCGGCCGTCGAAAACCGACCGCCAGCCGCTGTTGGCCAGGAATGCCGCCGGGTCAGCCGCCTGCTCCGGCGTCACGACCCGGCCCGCGGGCTCCAGATATGTTCCGCAGTAGATTTGCGAGTCGGCGCCGCCGCGCTGCAATGAGCAGGTTTCGTGCGCCGCGTTGCTGCCGAGATCGAGCGATTCACTGCTGTGGCGGCCGGCCACGTAGGCATCCGGTGGCGGAACGGCGCAGCACGCCAAAGCGAGGCAGACGGTCAGTGCCGAGGCGAGGGAACGCATGGGGTGGGTCATCATCAATAGTCCCGTTCCGCGACATCGGGCAGTATCATGTCGATATCGGATAGAAGCTGCATCTGGCCCATCTGCACGTCCTGCAGTGGGTTGGTCACCGGGACGGTCAAACCGGTGAATTTTATGCAATTGACCGACGAGATCGGGCAACCGTTGATCTGGTAATTGTTCTTAGGCAACGGAGAGATGTGACTGTCGGAGGCAGCGATTGGTCCGGAGATGCCGCCAACCGATCCTGTCAGGTTGACCGTCACGTTGGTCGCCGTGGTGAAGCGGACCTGCAGACCCGCGACATTGACGTTGCCGCTTGCGCTTCCGGACGCCAGGTCCAGGAACAATTTCACGTTCGGCTGCCGGAAATCCCCCAGAGCCAGCCTGCCGCTCCCGGTCAGCGCGAATGTCCAGTTTATCGTTGAACCCGTGGATACCACCGGGTTCGCCGAGACCGTGATGTCCGGAGCCACAAGGTAAATGCCGGCGGGGACAGGCGAACGGAAGATCGCGGGCGGATTCGATATCAAAGGGAATGCCTCCGTCCTCAGCGGGCTGGTACTGCCTGGCCCCACACCGGAGAACTGGCTTCCCGTGGTCAGGCTGATCGGTCCGGCGGCCGTGATCTGGACGGTGTTGGCCGAGATCATGCCCGCCAGATCGATCGAACCGCCGGCGGTGACCGTGGTGCCGTTGGTGGCCGACAGCCTGCCCGTCAGGTCGACCGCACCGGCTGCGTTGAGTGTCGCGTTGTTGGTGGCCGACAGCGTCCCCGCCAAGTCAATCGGGCCTCCTGCAGTGATGTGGACGCTGTCCCCCGACAGCGTGCCCAGCAGGGCAACCGAGCTGCCAGCCGCGATCGCGACGTTGTTGGTGGCCAGGAGCGTGCCGGCCAGGTCGATCGAACTGCCGGCGGTTACGGTCGCGCCGTTGGCGGCCGACAGCCTCCCTGCCAGGGCAATGGTCCCGCCTGCGTTAAGCGTGACACTATTGGCGGCCGATAGCGTGCCGGCCAGATCGATCGGGCCTCCGGCGTTGATCTGGACGCCGTCCGCCGACAGCGTGCCCGGGAGGGCAATCGAGCCGCCAGCCGCAATCGTGACGTTGTTGGTGGCCAAGAGCGTGCCGGCCAGATCGATCGAGAACCTCGCGTCGGTGATCTGGACGCTGCTGGCCGAAA
>JAQGHW010000479.1 GCA_028291505.1 Rhodopila sp.
TTCCCGAATCGCCCCGAGCATGTCGACGCCTGCTTCCTCCACGATCCGCTGGTCGTCGCTTCTGTCATCGAACCCGCCATCTGCGCATGGGATGAGGCGGATGTCCAGGTCGAAACGCGCAGCGAGCTTGCACGGGGCCTGGTCGTCGCCGACCGCGGTCTCGCGTTGCGCCCGATGGGTGCGCCGAACGCGCGTGTCGCTATCGACACCGACGTGGCCACCTTCCGTGGGTTCTTCCTCCAACGCATGCGAACACCACTTTGAGCGCCAAGTACAGGTAGCCGCCTTAGGCCCCGACCCTCTGACCCGCAGAGGCACGAGAAGGAGAAACACAATGCACATTCACAAAGGAGTGAAGCGACTGCCCGTTGCAGGCGCTCTTATCTTTTCCGCAGCACTGGTTCTGTCCAGTTGTGCCGGAACCGGCGCCAGTTCGAGTTCGGCGCTGCTTCCCGCCAAACTGACGGAGCCGACGAAGCCGGTCACCATCAACTATGCGGGTGCTGCTTACTCGGCAGCTGACATCAAGCCCGTGATCCAGGCATTCGAGAAACTCCACCCGAACATAAAGGTCAACTATGAAGCGGACCCGTTCGAGAGTTTCAACAGCATCCTTAGCGCCCAATTGACGGCCAAAGACAAAGCGATCGACGTATTCGATGTCGATATGCCGCGAACCGACGCCTATGTCAATCGCGGCTGGCTGACGGATCTCTCGTCCGTCTTCCCGAACGTAAAGGGCAAGATCGACTCCGCCTCGCTTGCCGCTGCGACGGTCAGCGGCAAACTGATGGCCCTGCCCTACCAGACGTCGACGAACATCATGTATTACAACAAGACGCTTCTGAAGGCCGCCGGCATCCCGTTCCCATCGGCGGACCCTACGGGCCGGCTGACCTGGGAGCAGGTCGAATCGGACGCGACCAAGGCGAAGGCTGCTGGAGCGAAATGGGGGATCGTGTTCGATCAGATCGACCGCTACTACCAGCTCGAGCCACTCTCGACCAGTGCGGGCGGCGGAGCCGGGGCCGGGGGACCGGGCAACTTGACGCCGGACATCACGAACGCCGGCTGGGCAAAGGCGATGACCTGGTACAGCAAACTGTTCAAGGATGGCCTCTCGCCTCGTGGGGTGGCCGCAGCGCAAACCCCAAACCTCTTCGCCAACGGTCAGGTCGCGTTCTTCCCGGGCGGCCCGTGGTGGGCTCCCCAGTTCGAGGCGAACAAGTCGCTCAACTTCGGCGTTACAGCGTTCCCCGCATTCGCAGGCGGAAAGGCCGCGACACCGACCGGCGGATGGTCCCTTGGGCTGAGCCCGACCTCTACGCACAAAGATGCGGCCTTGATTTTCATGAAGTTCATGGCGCTGGACAACGGCGGATACTCCCAATACCTGACGGCTCTCGCGGTACCGCCGTCTAACATCCAGGGCAGCGAACGCTTCTACAACAGCGCCGCATTCAAGGACCCGCGGATGGCCGGCGTGGTCTCGCTCATGAAGTACGAGCTCGCCCACACCGCGATCCTCCGCCTGAAGACCGTCGGCTACATCGAGTTCGAGAACATCATCACGAACGCCTACGACGACATCATCGACGGGGCCGACGTCAAGACGACGCTCGCCAATGCGTCCGCCAATCTTAAGACCACTTGGGCCGAATACAAAAAGTAGCCTGCGCGTCAACGTGACCCGCACGTTCCGCTGACGTGGTGCGGTGGAAGATCCCCGCTTCCGCCGCACCATGACGAACACGGGAGCCGACCATGACATCAACGCCGAAAGCTGTCCAGGCGTCCCGGCGCAATGGTTCACCACGGGGACGACGCAACCTCCTTGCCGCTATCGTCTTCCTCGCCCCAAGCGTGATCCTGATCGTCCTTCTGCGCCTGATACCAACGATCACCGCGATCAACCAATCCCTCCACCAAGGGATTCCGGGCAGCCTCAACCCTCCCTCCTTTGTCGGCGGCCAGGTTTTCGCCCAGCTTTTCCAATCCGCGTCCTTCTGGCAATCGGTCGAGCAAACGCTGATCTTCAATGTCATCGTCAACCCGCTGCAGATCATCCTCGCGCTCGCCCTGGCCGTCCTTCTCAGCCGTGGCCTGCCGGGGAGCCGTCTCTGGCGCACCATCATCTTCATGCCAGCGGCCGTACCGATGGCCGGGTCCGCGATCCTGTGGGGCATCGCGCTGGAACCCAGCGGTCCGATCAATGGAGTGCTCACCGCCGTCGGCATACCTGCTCAACCGTTCCTGACCAGCCCCCACCAGGTCGTCGGAAGCATCATCCTCATCGTCAGCTGGATCGGAATCGGCTACTGGATGATGTTCCTCATCGCCGGACTCAACGACATCCCCGACGTCTACTACGAAGCATCCCGGATTGACGGCGCCGGACCGCTCCGGACATTCTTCTCGATCACAATCCCGCTACTGCGCCGACCGCTGCTGTTCGTCCTGGTGGCCGACACGGTCTCCAACTTCGTCCTCTTCGCACCGGTCCAGATCCTGACCAACGGTGGACCGCAAGGGCAATCAAACTTCCTTATGTACAACATCTACAACCAATCCTTCAACCTCTCGAACGCATATTCTGGGTCGGCTCAGCTCGTGATTCTTCTGATCATCATGATCGCGATTGTCACTGTGCAGTTCCGACTTCTCGGCACCGGTGAGGACAGCTGAGATGAACAAGAATCGCCCAATCAGAGCGATCTTGACAATCGTCGCGATCATCGTTTCGCTGCTGTTTCTCTTGCCGATCCTCTGGCTTCTGGCGAGCACATTCCGGTCCCAGAATGAGACATTCGCCAGCAGCGACCCGATCAATTGGTCGGTGCTCTGGCCGCAGCACTGGACCCTCGGCAACATCGAGTCCGCGATCAACAATGGGTTCCTACGTAACCTCGGCAACAGCATCTTGGTTGCCGCCGTCACCGTCATCGTCGGACTCGCCATCAGCGCAATGAGCGCGTTCGCACTAGCGGTCATCCCCTTTCGCGGGCGTTCCGCCACGTTCGCGATCATCGTGTTGAGCTTCCTCGTCCCATTCGAAGCGATCGCCATCCCGCTCTCCCAGAGCTTCAGCCAATGGGGGCTCTCGAACACGATGCTCGCCCTGATCCTGCCGGGCCTCGGCAACGGCCTGGCCGTCTTCACCCTCCGACAGTTCTTCCTCGGCGTGCCAACCTCGCTGTCCGAAGCCGCAAACCTGGACGGCGCCGGCTGGGCCCGAATCTTCTGGTCGGTCTACCTGCCCCTGTCCCGACCCGCGTTGATCGGTGCCGGGCTGATCCTGTTCCTCTTTCAATGGCAGGCGTACCTGTGGCCGGTTCTCGTGGTCTCGAATCAGCAGCTCGACCTCGCCCCCGTCGCAATCGCGAAATCCTTCGGCGCGTTCACCAGCAACTACGGCCAAGTTTTTGCGGAGACAGCGGTCCTCGCGATCATCCCGGCTATCGTGCTCCTCGCACTGCAGCGCTACTTCGTCACCTCCGTCTCCTCCACCGGGAGCAAGGAATGACCGCCAACGGCCCGCACGGCGTCGCGGTGGGCGGCTCAGCGAACCTCGACATCGTCGTCACAGTCGACCGGAACCAAGCTTGGAAATCGCTCAACAAGGTCGGCTCATCGACCTTCGCGCCCGGAGACGTGATCGCCTTCGACCGCGACGACACCTTTAGCGATCCGCAACCATCGAGAGCGCCGGCACCCGAACGCGTGACATTGCGCCGCTGGAAGCATGCCGGGCTGACCGCAAGGCCCTGGTGGACTTCTCATGCAGGAATCCGACCCCGAGGCCGGCCAGGTCAGCCCCGTCGGCGTGGGTACCTAGAAAGGGGAAGGGAGAACGGCGATGGCGGAACGCAGCAGCTTCTGGCCGGGTGGCGCCCGGCTGGCGGTGAGCGTGTCCATGCAGGTCGAGGCCGGGGACAGTGTGGTGGGCCCGCAAGGACCAGATCGCCCAGTGGGTCCTCGACCACTCCGACACCGCCGCGTGGGCCGACCGCGACCCCGCCCCGGTCAGCGGCCTGCCCGGACGCAGCGCCTGAGCGGAGCCATCCTCGGCCAGCCGCCCTGCCCACGAGTAAAGGAAGGCGACATGGAAACTCACCGC
>JAQGHW010000501.1 GCA_028291505.1 Rhodopila sp.
TCCGAACAACACCGTCTCGCTGAAGCAGGTGCAGGCCGGGCTGGGCACGGTGACCGGCACCAACAGCAACACCATGGCGTTCATGGAAATCACCAACAATGCCAATCCGTTGGCATCCGGTGCTAGCATCTACTTCGAGGGTGAGGTCACGTCGGGCGAAAAGATCTATGCCGATGCAACAACGAATGTGCGGACGAACACACCGATCGCCGGTGGTCACTTCTCCACAACCGCAGGTGCCGACATGTTCGCCTATGTGTTCAGCAGCCAGGCTGCCTTCCAAGCCGGTGCGGCACCGGTGCAGACGATGGCCTACAACACCAGCGGCAGCCAGGCGATGCATATCGGCGACACGATCGGCAGCCTGTCCGTCATCGGCTTTGTCGGCGCCAACGGCGGCCATCTCGCGGCCTGACGCAAATCGGGAGGGGCGGATCGCATCGTCCGCCCCGTCCGTTTGCTCAAACTAACGAATATCCGGAACCGCGGATCGTAACGCCTCGGCCTTTTGCCTCCTCGATCCAGCCGAACTCCTTCAGGATTTGCTGGCTGTAGGTCACGCGCCCATTCACCTTCGCCGTCGGCTCACTCGCCAGCAGCAGCGCGGCCCGAGCCATCATGATCGGATGCTCGCCTTTCGGGTCGTCGATCCCGGTCACCAGCTTGTGGTGGATCGTCCCCGGTGTCGGTACTACCTGCGACGGAGAAACGGCCGCGACGCTGATCCCATCAAACTGCGCAACTTCCTGCGCCAACCCCTGCGTGAACCGTTCCAGCGCCGCCTTGGTCGCGCCATACATTACGCCGCCGCGGACCGTCATGTCCTCGTACGGACCGCGCCCCGGGCCGATCGCCGCCCCCGAACTGATGTTGACGATGGCCCCCGAACGCCGCGGGATCATGTCCGTCAGCACCTCTTTCGCCAGGATGAACGGTGCGTGCACGTTGATCGCGAAGCAGCGCACCCAACGGTTGGTTGGATAGGTCTCCGTGGGAAGGTAGTAGTTCAGCGCTGCGTTGTTCACCAGGATGTCGATCGGGCCGTAAGCCTGCCGAGCCGCCTGGACCAGCGCGATACAGTCCGGTTCGTGAGAGACGTCGGCCGTCACCGCGGTCGCCTCCCCACCCTTCCCCCGGATCAGTTCGACAGTCCGCGACAGCGAACCCTCCAGCATCCGGTGGTCGCCTTCATTCAGCGTCCGAGCCGCGCAAACCACCTTCGCCCCTTCCGAGGCGAACAATTCGGCGATCTGCTGCCCAATGCCCCGGCTGGCACCGGTGATGATAGCGACCTTACCTGTGAGTTTTCCCATGGTCCGTTCCCTTCCCTACACGCGGCACACCTGAATTGATGGAACCTTACTACGCCGATGCGCGAACGAACGGATTGCGCAACACGCCGATGCCGGTCAGTTCCACCTCGACCACATCGCCGTCCACCAGATCCGGTGAGGTCCCATCGGTGCCCATCCAGATCACATCGCCTGGATACAGTGTCAGGTATTTGGTGATCGTCGCGATATAGTGGGCGATCCCGAAGATCATGTCATTTGTCTTGAAGCGAAGATCCTCGCGGCCGTTCACCCGGATCGTGGTTTCCATCGCATCCAGGTCGACGCCGGTTTCGATCCACGGCCCCATCGGCTTGAACGTGTCCGTGTTCTTGCCGCGCCAGAAGGTGCGGTCACCCCGTTGCCAGGTGCGCTCGCTGACATCGTTGCCGATCGTGTAGCCGAAGACACACGACATCGCGGTGGCCTCGGTCAGGTGCTTGACTTGCTTGCCGATGATCACAACCAGTTCGCCCTCGTAATTCACCTTGGGCGGCGCGTGGTGAGGAATGACCACCGGCTCATTGTGTGCAATCAGGGCGTTGTTCGCGCGATAGCCGATGTCGGCCTTCTCCGGGAACACCGGCTCCACGCCGCGCTTATGCGCCATTTCCCGGATGTGGGACGCGTAGTTGATACCCGCGCAGTAGAAGGTCCGCGGAATAACCGGCACCTCCAGCTTCACGTCCGACAGTCGATGCGTCCGCCCGGTGGGACTGATACCAGCCCAGGGTTCCCCGCCAATTTCGGTGATCGCATCACCATCCAGCGATCCGTAGGACGTCACGCCGTCTCTGCTGAAGCGCACCCAGCGCATGGTCGGATCCCCCTTGTTGATCCATCATGATCGCTCTTCCACGGCGGGGCTGGCAAGGTCAGGCGTTCGCCGCCTCCCGTGCCGGACGCAGGAACGCGGGGTCGAAGACCTTGGTGGCCATGACCTGACACCGGCGCATGAGGCGGATCTCATCGGGGCCGTAATCGGCGATGGCGCGATGGATCGTGCCGAGGTGGTCCCAGATCAGCAGATCGTTCTCGTTCCAGTCGTGCCGGTAGCGAAACCGCATCTCCAACTGGTGCCGGAACAGAAATCCCAGCATCTCGTCGCTTTCGGCCGGCGACAGTTCGTTGATGCGGACCGCATAGCCTTCGTTGCAATATAGCGTTTTTCGTCCGGTGATCGGATGCGTCAGGAATAGCGGATGCACAACCGGAGGACGCCGTTTGCGCTGCTCGTCCGTCATCGCCGGCCGGCCGCTCGCCTTGTGCTGACGCATATGCTCCCAGAACTTCTCGAAGTCATGCGTGGCGGTCATGCCGTCCAGCTGCACTTTTATCTCTTGCGGCAACGCATCGTACGCCGCATGCATGTTGGCGAATTCAGTACCACCCAGCGGCTTGCCGTCGCGCCGAGGGATCCTGATGCCGTAAAGCACATTCACAAACCCGATCGTGTCGCGATACGACATGTCGGTATGCCAATCCTGTCCGGCATCGGGGCTGCCGATATAGGCACCGTTTTCCTTGATGTTGGAAAGGATACCAACCTCCTGATACGGCTGCGTAACATCAACCGCTCGGATTGGATTCCCCTGGATCTCGCCGAACAATTCCGAAAAACGTTTGACATCGCCGATATCCAGCCGCTGATCCGGAAAGCGCAGCACGCCGTGTTCACCGAGCGCGAGAAGGATACGCCCGAAATCGGGCTCACGCAGCGGTTGGGAAAGATCGACTCCACGAATGGTGGCGCCCAGGATCGCGCCCGTCGGTTCAATGGTCAGCATCGGACTGTCCTTTCATCATCAGCAATGCATCTGCAACGGTCAGGCCAGACCCATCGGCCTTGACAATAACCGGATTCAGGTCAAACTCCCGCACCTGATCCATCAGAGTCAGTGCCGCTCGGGATAGCGCCGCGACCAGCCGAGCCACCGGCGCCAGATCGATCGGCGCCGAGCCGCGGAAACCGGTCAACAGACATGTGGATTTCAGCGACAGGATCATGCGCGTGGCTTCCGCCTCATCGATCGGCGCGGGAGCATGCACCACGTCGCCGAACAGCTCCACCGTAGTGCCTCCAAAACCCAGCATCATGATCGGGCCAAAAGTAGGATCGTCCACCATGCCGATCACAAGCTCATGTCCCTTCGGCGCCATGCGCTGCACCAGAACGCCGTCAATCGTTGCGCTTGGCGCATGGCGCGTCACATCCGCCAGCATCGCAGTATAGGCCGCCATAACGGCATCCCGGTCCGTCAGGTTCAGCCTTACCCCGCCGGCCTCGGTCTTGTGCGGCAACGCCGGCGATTGCACCTTCAACACAACCGGGAAACCCAGACGTTGCGCTGCGTCGGTCGCCTCTTCCGCCGAACCAACCAGTTTCTCCCGCGTATCGGGCAGCCACGCCGCCAAAACCTGTTTCGCCAGATACTCCGGAACGACCGCCGGCAGGCCGGGATACAAACGACCGGAGACCGGGCTGAACGGTTCCGGCAGGTCGCGCTGCAACGCCTCCGCATAGCCCGCCAGCTTGCCCATCGATACGCCAACGTTGCGAAGATCGCTGTGCACGAACAGGCCGCAACCGGCGGCCGAGGTGCGCCCGAACGCCGATGGCAGCGTATAGCTCCACACCGTCATCGGCTTGCCGCAGCTCTCCGCCACCGCACGTACGCGGGCGGCGTCAAGCGACATCCGCGTCTCGGAGGCGAGCGATGTCACCAGCACCAGCATGTCGATCTCGTCCGACCTCG
>JAQGHW010000259.1 GCA_028291505.1 Rhodopila sp.
GAGACCAAGGAGCAGCTTGCGGGCTTCTACCTTGTCGATGCGAAGGATCTCAACGAAGCGATTCAGATCGCGAGCGGCATCCCGCCGGCGAAACATGGAAGTATCGAGGTAAGGCCAGTCCGCCAATTGGATATAGGCGACGCCGCCGAATAGGAACCCCGGCTCCATTCGCGACAAGGTCAGATTTCGTTTCGACCCGTATGCACTCGAAAGGAGCAATACACATGAGCACGCACAATACCTATCTCGCTGTCTTTCTCGGCGGCAAGGCCAGTCCGCGCATGAAGGCGTGGAACACTCTTTCCGACTCGGACAGGCGCGCGAAAGAACAAGAGGGCATGGCGGCATGGAAGGCCTGGGCGGAAAGGCACCAGGCCGTGATTGTCGGCATGGGCGGCCCACTCGGTAAGACCAAGAAGGTATCTCAACGCGGCATCGAAGACGTAAGCAATGAAATGTCGGCCTTTGTCGTCGTGCGCGCGAACTCGCACGAGGCCGCCGCAACGCTCTTCGAAAATCACCCGCACTTCACGATCTTTCCCGGTGAAGCCGTGGAGGTGATGCCGGTTCTGCCCATCCCGGGCGCGTAAGCTGAAGAACAAGGAGAAATGACAATGCCCAATACCGCTCGTCTGTATCGTGTCCTTGTGTCCAGGACAGAAAAATCCATCGCGTGTTAAACGGCGTCCAAAGTTGACCCCACCGCGGTTCCACTTGGTGCGCTGATCTCGGGAAGATTTCCTTGCCTTTGTTCTGGCATTCGATCGGCTCTGGAAACTGACGCTCTCTGACTGCCCATACCTGCTCAATCTGGTTTTACGGTTCCTCCGATTGGGCAGGGTCAGTTCCGGAAGTCGATACGGGCTCGAAATCCCGCGCCAAAACACGCTTCATGTGGGCCGTTCCGCTGGGCTCATTCATGTTGGCGAAGACAACGCGAAACTCAACCGCCCTCCACGACAACCAGGCGCAGTCGCGGCGCTATCCTGATACTCTTCGATAAACCACGCGACATGAAGCAAAGGGCAAAGATATGAGCTATGTTGATGGATTTGTCTGTGCTGTGCCGACGGCCAATCGGGAGAAATACCGCGAGCATGCCGCCGGCGCCGCTCTGACCTTCAAAGAGCACGGGGCCTTGAGTCTTGTGGAATGCTGGGGCGACGACGTGCCCGATGGCAAGCTGACTTCTTTTCCCATGGCGGTGAAATGCCAGCCAGACGAAACCGGCGTGTTCTCCTGGATCGTTTGGCCGTCCCGTCAGGCACGTGACGAGGGCATGAAAAAGGTGATGCGGGATCCGCGCGTCGACCCACGCACGAACCCCATGCCGTTTGACGGCACAAGGCTGATCTTTGGGGGCTTCGAAATGATTCTGAACGCGTAAGACCGCGCGATCAGTCAGACAGTCGCGCGACACAATTCCGAAGCGCGTCGACAATCATCCGGAACGAGAAACCCGTGGCATCGCCGCGCGACCGATGTTCGGCGGCTTCCAAATGACGGTGGACGCGTTAATCCGCGCGACCACCCGGAATTCGAGCAACGTGAAACGAAAGGAAAAACCATGTCAGGCTCTCAGGTGAAATCAACACCCGAAGGATACCGTTGGGTTATCGTTGCCGCCGGCGCATTCATGGGTTGTGTCGCGATCGGCTCGATCTTTTCACTGCCCGTGTTCCTGCAACCGATGTCGGCCGCGACCGGCTGGTCGCGCACCGCGATTTCATTGGCGATGACACTGGACTTCGTGGCGATGGGCATCGCCAGTTTCGGCTGGGGCATGCTGATGGATCGGTTCGGTCCGCGTATCGTTCTGCTGGCGGGCAGCTCCATCCTGGGCCTCGGTCTGGTGCTGGCGAGCCGGGCGTCCACTGTCGAGCAGTTTCAGTTCCTCTATGGGGTTCTGGTCGGGGCGGGCGGGGGCGCGATTTTCGCGCCGCTGATGGCGACCGTCACCGGTTGGTTCGACCGCCATCGCAGCCTGGCGGTCTCGCTGGTCTCAGCCGGCATGGGCGTGGCGCCCATGACCGTGGCCCCCATCGCGGCGATCCTCGTCTCGAAGTACGATTGGCGTTTTGCTCAACTATTGATCGGCCTCGCTGTCTGGGTGCTGTTGTTGCCGGCGGCTTTCCTGGTGCGCCGCGCCCCGGGCCTGGCGGGCGACAATACGGCGCGTCGCGCGGCCGAGCCCCGAATGACCGTACGGGCAGCGTTGACATCGCCGCAATTCGCCGTGCTCGCCCTCACCTTTTTCCTGTGCTGCGCGACACATTCCGGCCCGCTGTTCCACACCGTGAGCTACGCGATCTCCTGCGGTCTGTCGGTCACGGCCGCGGTCTCGATTTACAGCGTGGAGGGGCTGGCCGGCCTGGCCGGGCGGATCGGATTCGGATTGCTTGGTGACCGATTCGGGGCAAAGCGAACCTTCGTCTCCGGGCTACTGCTGCAGGCGGTAGCGGTCGGCTGCTACATGTTCGTCCGTCAGCAGTTCGAGTTCTATTCGGTAGCGGTCGTCTTCGGGTTCGCCTACGCGGGCATCATGCCGCTCTACGCGGTGCTTGTGCGTGAGAATTTTCCCCTGCCGATCATTGGTTCGGTCGTCGGCGCGGCGAGCATGGCGTCGAGCCTGGGCATGGCGCTGGGGCCGCTGGCAGGCGGCGTGATTTTCGATACGTACGGGACCTACCGCTGGCTCTATGTGGGCTCCGTCCTGCTCGGGCTCGGTGCCGCCGTGATCATGCTCACCTTCAGGCCGGCGCGGCCGCCGCGGGAGGGTTCAACGCTTGATCCCGTCGCCGCGGAGTAGCAGCCAGATTCATGTTCGATCCGACAATGGAGCCGATGGTGGAGGAAAACTCCATCCGCCCTGGAAAGTGCGCGAAATCGAAAGGAAGCGATAATGGCATTGAACCGGCGCCGTTCATCAGGGAGACGCTCACACGAACTTGACCAATATCCCGCTGTGCCCGTCGGTCTGCGGTGCCGAAAAACTGGGGGCCAGCGCAGAGCCGATCACTTCCAGGTCCGCGGTGCTGAGCAAGGTCAGGCCATTCAGTGTCCCGTTCGACACCAGAAACTGCCCCAGCGTGGCACCAAGCGTGCCGCCGTTCATCTGTCCCAGGAGCGTGACGGACGCACCCGCATCGACCCCGATCGAGCCGTTGGGGAGTCTGGATTCTCCAACCTCGATACGGGGTGGCCGTTGATTGCGTGCAACCATGGCATGCAAGTGGTTGTTCGCGCAGGACTGGTTATTGAGACGGCGTATTGCATGCAGCAAACCGCGCCCACGCCGTGCTGAGTTTCAGCGGCTTTGTCCTGAATTATATGGGACCAATTCAAATGAATAAGTAAAGACAGACCTTTTACGGAAGTTACCATTTTTATGCGTCAAATAATTTTTGACTGACCGCCCGAGCCGCCGGGGTGGTGGCCGTCGGGGCGGGCTGTTCCTGATCGCGCGAGCAGCCAGGTTCGGAAACTCCGATTACGTCGACCTTATTCCCGATACTGACCCACGACTGAAGACCAGATTCTACGGATCTGGCTGGTGCAGGAGGCGCGTTCCGGGAAGGATGATTTGCGCGGTGGTGCCTTGTCCCGGACGGCTGGTCAGTTCCAATCGGCCGCCATGGGCTGCGACCACAGCCCGAGCGGTGAAAAGCCCGAGGCCGGCACCCGGGTAGCGACGCGACAGCGAACCATCGAGCTGGGTGAACGGTTCGAACACCCGCTCCAGTTCAGCTTCCGGAATGCCGATGCCGGTGTCCGCGATCGAGATGAGCAGATTTCGTTCTCGGGTCAATCCGGCCTCGACCGTGACCTGGCCACCTGCTTCGGTGAATTTTACCGCATTGGACAGCAGTTGCGAAACTGCCTGGGTGATGCGGCGTTCATCGCCGCGCAGCCACGGCAGATCTGTTGGAAGCTTCAGTTCGAGTGAGACCTCACCGGCCTCAGCCGCGCTGTGGGTTTGCCGCGCGGCGGTCTGCACCGCTTTGGCGACGTCGACGACTTCGGCATTGGGCTCGAACCGGCCGCTTTCGATGCGCGCGACATCCAGGATGATGTTGATCAGCGATAGAAGTTGCTTGCCGGCCGCGTTGATCTGGCCGCCATATTCGGCGACAACGTCCGCCGGGCCTTCGCTGCCGCCCCGCGCCAGGGCGTCGGAGAAGCCGATAATCGCGTTCAGCGGCGTACGCAGCTCATGGCTCATGGTCGCCAGGAAGCGCGATTTTGCCTGGTTCGCTGCCTCGGCCAGCTCCTTCGCCCGCCGCAGTTCAGATTCGGTCTCGCGCATTTTCGTGATGTCGGTGAACGTGCTGATCCAGCCACCGGCTGGTGCCGGGTTCGACAGCGCATGCAGCGTGCGTCCGGTCCGGGTCGTGATCTCGCGTCCGAACGGCACGGAGCGGTCGAGGTCCAGAAGCTGGCGCGCCTTGGCGGCATCCTCACCGCCCGAGCCGAAATGGCCGAGTTGGATAATCAGTTCGATCACCTCGGCTTCAGAGCGGCCGGGGACCAGCAGATCCGCGGGCAGGTCGAGCAGGTCGGCCGCGACCGGATTGCTGGCCACCAGCCGCCCGTCCGGTCCCCACAACATGATGCCATGGTGGATGTGACCCAGCATGGTGCTCATCTCGTCGGCTCGGCGGCGCAATTCGGCTTCGGCCTGGACCAGGGCGGTGATGTCGGTCACGACGCTGATATGGCCGCCGTCCGGTAACGGGGCGGTTCGCACATCGAGGGCGGTGCCGTTGGGGCGGACGCGGCGGCGTATCTGTGGGCGGGCGATGTCGTATGCCATCTGCGTCGCAAACACGGCGCCGGGGTCGCCCTGGCCATACTCGCCCGCTTCGGCGCGGCGGCGGATGACCTCGGCCAGGGTGTCGCCGATCTGCAGCGGCGCACCTTCCATCACCCTGAGATAAGTCTCGTTGAACATCGCGACGCGGTGCCCCGCATCGTAGACGCAGATCCCATGCGGGATGTTCAGCAGCACCATGTCCAGCATGCGGGTTCGGCGCCGGGCGTCGTCCTCGGCGCGAGCCTGCGGGGTGATGTCGCTGACCGAGATGGCACAGCCGCCGTCGGGCAGCGGGTCGAACATGACGTCGATCGAGCGTCCATCGGCGCGCTGGCGGAAGATGGACCATGGCCCACCCTGCGCGGCGCTTCGCAACGATGCAACGAAGGCCGCACCGTCGGGACCGGCGAATTCGGACCGGGTTTCCATCAGGGTCAGCATCGCGTCGAAGCGGGAGTTCGGGATGAGGCGATCCGGCGGCAGGGCGAGCAGGGCGGCGAAGCGGGGATTGACCAGCAGCAGGCGGTGCTGGGAGTCGAATATCGCCAGTCCGATGCGCAGCGTGGTCAGTGCGGTCGCGGTCTGTGCCAGCGCGGTTTCAGCCTCGGCCCGCGCCGCGACCTGGTCTGTCGTTTCCACGGCGGTGACGATGTAGCCGCCATCGGGGGTGGGCGTATTGAACAGATCGAAATTGCGTCCGGCGAAGCTTCGGCGGCGCAAGAGTCCTGGCCGGCTGTGGTCGGTCGCCATGATCGACCTGACCTGGGCGTCCGGGTCGCCGGGCCCATAGACGCCGCGCAGGGCAGAGGCGCGTATTGCCTCGACCACCGGCGTTCCCGGGGGAAAGGCATCGGCGGGCAAGGCGAGCGATTCGCGGAAGGCCTGGTTCATCATGACGATGCAAAGATTCGGATCGACCACCCCCACGCCGATCGGGATGGCGTCGAACACGGCCTCAAGCGAGACCGTGAGCAGATCGCTCATGTTGGCGGTGTCTCGATTGGCGCCTGCGGTTCCGTGCGATGACGGGGGGCGTTGGACAGGCGGTGCACCACGATAAGCATGACGGTCAGCAGCGTGACGGCGCCGAACTGGTGCAGGGTGGCGACCGAGACCGGGACCACCATCAGCAGGGTGGTGACGCCGAGGAGGTACTGGCAGACCACGGCGGCTGCGAGGCAGATCGCCAGCGGGCGTGGCAGGCCGGCGCGCCAGCCGAACACGGCCATGGTCGACACCAGGACCAGTGTCATGGTTGCCAGCAGGCGGTGATCGAACTGCACCGCGGCGACGTTTTCCGTCAGGTTGCGGACCAGCGGATGCAGCATCGCGTAGCCGTCCGGCACGAGGCGGCCATCCATCAGCGGGAAGGTGTTATAGGTGAGTCCGGCGTGAAGGCCCGCCGTGAAGCCGCCGGCGAGGATCGTGAGGCTGATCATCGCCAGGCTGGCGATGGCCAAGACGAGCATCAAGGGCGTGGCCGGCAACCGATGTCGGACTGGGTAGAGGGTCGACAGCCCGGTCCAGACGATGGCCGCGTAGAGTGTCAGGGCCAGCATCAGGTGGATGACGAGACGGTACGGCGATACCGCGGTGGTATCGGGCAGGAAGCCGGAGGCGACCATGAACCAGCCAACCGCCCCTTGCAGGCCGCCGAGGACGAACAACAGGCCCAACCGGGGCAGCAGTCGACGCTCAATCCGGGCGGTGGCCCAGAGCCAGAGCATCGGCAGCAGGAACACCAGGCCGATCAGGCGTCCCCAGAGACGGTGGGTCCATTCCAGCCAGAAGATGTGCTTGAAGCCAGCGAGGCCAAAGCCGCCATTGACCAGGCTGTATTGGGGGATTTCCTGGTAGAGGGTGTACAGGCGGTTCCATTCCATGTCGGTCGTTGGCGGTAGGGCTCCCATGATGGGTGCCCACTCCATGATCGACAGGCCGGAGCCGGTCAGGCGGGTGGCGCCACCGAGCAGGATCATGACCATGATCATGGCGGCGACGGTGAACAGCCAGATCGCGACGAGGCGACGGCTTCCGCGCGTCGCGGCGCGATCCATGCGGGAGGCGTCTGGGAAATCGTACACGTCGAAGGGCATCGTCAGACTATAGGGTGAGCCGGGCTGTTAAAAAAGCGTTTCGGAGTGGTTTTCGTGATTTTCCATGACGGTGACAGAATGTTTCGGCTGCGGGGCCCGGCGGCGTCTTGGCTTTAGGATCCGGTCAGGCCTTTGCGGTTTCGGAGCGGGCAGCGAATGGTCGGTCGGTGTCGAGCCCGTGCTCGTTCGTTCTTCCTGCATTTTCAAATGGGGAGGACGGGCGAGGGCCACCGGACGGCCACGGAAATTTGAGTGTGCTTCAGCATCGACGTGTCAGGGGCATGATCGTGGTGGGGCACCGCACGAACAGATCTTTGCGGTAGCCTTGAGGATTGATGTCCCA
>JAQGHW010000558.1 GCA_028291505.1 Rhodopila sp.
TGCCACTCCGGTGGTCGAGGTCGACGCCGAAACCTATGAGGTGCGCGCCGATGGCGTGTTGCTTACCTGCGAACCGGCGACAGTCCTGCCGATGGCGCAGCGGTATTTCTTGTTCTGATGCGCGTCCGGGAAATCCTGCCGGCGGGAAGCTGGGACACAAAGCGGGAGATCGATCGCGTTCTGATCGACCACGATCGCCGCTTCCGCCGCCGTATCGTTTTGTCGACGGTTCTGGATGCTGAGGTACTGATCGACCTCCCGCAGGCAGTACGCCTTCGAGACGGTGACGGTCTGCTGGTTCAGGACGGTGTGGTTCGCGTCTGCGCGCAGGCGGAGGAGCTGATGGAAATCCATGCGCATGAGGATGGTGAACTGGTTCGCATAGCCTGGCACCTAGGCAACCGTCATCTGCCGGTGCAGTTGTTGGACGACCGGATCCGGATTCGTGCCGATCACGTAATCAGTGAAATGGTCGAAGGGCTCGGTGGTCATGTCGATCTGATCCTGGCGCCTTTCGACCCGGAAGCTGGCGCCTACGCGGGCGGCGGCCATCATCATCATGATAACGATGATGACCACCACTGATCGAAGTCGGTTGCTGAATCTCCTGGCGTGGCTGTCGCCGGCCTTTCCGACCGGCGCGTTCGCTTACTCGCATGGGTTGGAATGGGCCGTTGAAGCGAGAGACATCGTGGATGGTGAGACTCTTTGCCATTGGCTGACGGATGTGCTGGCGAATGGATCAGGTCGCTCCGATGCGATCCTGCTGCGCCATGCCCATCGCGCCGCAGCGGATCCGGTTGCGCTGCGCGATATCATTGCTCTTGCGACCGCCTGCGCGCCGGCGCGTGAGCGTCGCGATGAGGCACTGAACCAAGGACGAGCGTTTCAGCTCGCGGTCGCGCCTTGGTCAGCCACTTCGCTGCCCGAGGATGCGCCGTATTCGGTCGTGCTTGGTGCAGCAGCGGGGGAGAGAAGTATTCCCGAAGACGACACTGCCGTCGCGTATCTTCAGGCCTTTGCGACCAATCTTGTCTCGGCCGCCGTGCGCTTGGTGCCGCTCGGACAGACCGCCGGATTGCGCGTGCTCGCGGCGCTTGAGCCGGTCATTCTGAGCACGGCGGATGAGACCAAAAGTGCTGCGCTTGACGATGTCGGCGGTTGTGCATTCCGATCCGACCTCGCTGCCATGCGGCACGAAACCCAATACACGAGGCTGTTCCGCTCATGACCCCATCTCCGCATGGTCCGCTCCGCGTCGGTATCGGCGGACCGGTCGGCACCGGCAAGACGGCACTGGTCGACGCGCTGTGCAAGCACTTTCGGGATCGATATGACATCGCCGCGATCACCAACGACATCTACACCAAGGAGGATGCAGAGTTCCTGACGCGTGCCGGATCGTTGCCTGTCGAGCGGATCATGGGGATCGAGACCGGCGGCTGCCCACATACCGCAATTCGCGAGGACGCCTCCATCAATCTCGCCGGAGTGGCCGAACTGCGGAAGCGGTTTCCCAATCTCGATCTGATCTTGATCGAATCGGGTGGCGACAATCTTGCGGCAACATTCAGTCCGGAACTGGCGGATTTGACGATCTACGTCATCGATGTTTCGGCTGGAGACAAAATTCCCCGTAAGGGTGGCCCGGGCATCATGCGCAGTGACCTTCTCGTCATCAACAAGATCGATCTCGCCCCTTATGTCGGAGCCAGTCTCGAAGTCATGGATCGAGATGCGAAAAAGATGCGCGGTGAACGGCCTTTCGTCTTTGCCAATATTCGTGCCGGAAAGGGTGTCGCCGACATCGCCGCCTTCGTCGAACGCCAAGGCGGCCTTCGCTCGGTCTAGCCAAAGCCTGCCTCTTGTCGGACACTGTGTCGATCACAGGGGGGAGACCAAGACATGGCCGACGACAGACGCGCTCAAGGCCGAGCGATGCGGCGGAAGCTGATGGGTGATGCTTATGCCGACAAGTTGGACAATGGGCTGTACAAGCATCCGATCATGGAGAAATTTGCCGCTTATACCCAAGAGGCGGTGTTCGGGACGCTATGGACGAGGCCGGGCCTCGATCTGAAAACCCGAGCGCTGATCTGCGTTGTTTCCGACGCGGCGCAAGGAAGGGATCCGGAGCTTAAGTTGCACCTTCGGTTCGCACGCAATCAAGGCTGGACCGAAGAGGAACTGTCCGAGGCCCTGCTGCATCTCGCCGGATATATCGGCGCGCCACTGGTGCGAGAGGCGTTGCTGACCGCGATCGAGACCTTCAAGGAAATGGCTGCCGAATAGGCCAATTGCGCGGAATCACCAGGTGATGATTCCGCGCCGCACAGGACAATCCAGAAATGCGTGACATCAGAGGCAAGACCGCCATCGTAACGGGTGCGGCGTCCGGAATCGGACTGGGCATCGCCAAGGCTCTGGCCCGAGCGGGGGCGAACATCGTGCTCGCCGATTTGCGTCCGGAACCGCTTGAGGCCGCAAGGCAGGCGATCGAAATGATTGGGGTCCGGGCTGTCGGCGTGGCGATTGACGTGTCCGATCCAAAATCAGTCGCGGCGGCGGGCCAAGCCGCGTTGGATGCGTTTGGCACGCTGCACATCGCTGTGAACAACGCGGGTGTGGCGATGCATGGCACGCCGGTCGATCAGGTCAAGCTGGAAGAATGGGAGTGGGTGATCGGCGTCAACGTGAAGGGTGTGATTAACGGTATCCACACCTTCGTGCCGATGATCCGCAGTCATGGGCAGGGCGGCCACGTCGTCAATACCGGTTCGGTTTCCAGCTTATTCGTCCGAGAGGGGCGCAACCAGGGCGCCTATGCGATGACGAAATATGCCGTGCTGGCGCTGTCGGAAGCGCTGGAGCAGGAACTGGCTGGCTCGGGCATTGGTGTTTCAGTTCTGTGTCCTGGCGGCGTGAACACGTCGATCTTCGAATCGGCGGCGACCCGTCCCGACCGTTTCGGCGGCAGCTACCGGCGACCGGAGCAAGAGGCGTTGAAATCGGGCCTCCACGTGGGCGCCTTGGATCCGTTGGTGGTCGGGCGGCGGGTCCTGAAAGCGATTCAGGACGACGAATTCTATGTTCTGACCCACACCGGAGAGCGCGACATCATCAGCGCACGTTTCGACCGGATTCGCGCTGCGTTCGACCGCGCCGACCAAGTCATGCCGACGATCGACCGGTCATAGATCCAACAATTCCTGGGCCGTCGCCGGGCGGGAGCGTGCGGTTCCGCCTTGCGCGACGGCATCAACCTGACCGTCGCCGAAGTGCAGGCGCAGCCGACCCCCGGGTTTGACCGATGCGGCGCTGGTCACCGGTTGTCCGGCGGGGGTCGTCACCAGGACGTAGCCTCGTTGCAGTTGAGCCAGCGGAGATGCCACTTCCAACCGTGGCCCGAGACCGGCCAGATGGGCACGTGCCTCCCGCAGCGAAGCACGAAGGGGTGCATCGGAGAGCCGACCGGCCACCCGATCCGCGGTACCGCGGATCGTCGCCAACGCACGATGAACCGCATTGCCGAGCCTCTGCGACGTCATATCCAGTCTCGAACGGTTCGAGGCGACCAAACCTGGTGCCGACAGGCGCAGCCTCAGGCCACGATCCCGGACGATTTCGCGCGCGGCCGCGGTGAATTTGCGGGGATCGGGCAGGCGGCGCTCGACCGACGTCAAGATGACCCGGCGGCGCGCGAGCAGCGATGGCAACGCAAGGATCGCCCGTTCGGCGCGATCATCCAGTCGCTGGCGGGCAGACCCGAGCAGGGCGGGAAGGTCGGGAATGCCGCGTTCGACGCGGGACAGGCGGAGGCGGCTTTCCTGTGCCAGGCGGTTCAAGGCGCCGATCAGCCGCGCGCCTTTTTGCGCCAGATCGGCAACCAGGTCGGATCGGGCTGGGATCGCCATTTCCGCGGCGGCGGTCGGGGTTGGTGCGCGGCGATCGGATACGAAGTCAATCAGCGTGGTGTCGGTCTCATGCCCAACCGCGGAGATCAGCGGAATGCGGCAGGCGGCCGCGGCGCGCACAACGATCTCCTCATTGAAAGCCATCAAGTCTTCCAGGCTGCCGCCGCCACGCGCGATGATCAGCACGTCCGGCCGGGGCGGATCACCGCCGGCCGGCATCGCGTCGAAACCGGCTATGGCGGCGGCGATCCGCTCCGCTGCGCCCTCGCCTTGGACGGGCACCGGCCAGACCAAAATGGTCGCGGGGAATCTCCGGGAAATGGTGATTTTGATGTCCTGGATGACCGCGCCGCGTTCGCTGGTGACGACGCCGATCACCTTCGGGAGGACGGGAAGCGCCCTTTTGCGTTCGGCGTCGAAGATGCCCTCGGCGGTCAGGCGCTGGCGGATCATCTCGATTCGCGCCAGCAGGGCGCCAACGCCGGCATATTCCATGCGTTCGATGATGAGCTGATAGGATGAGCGCTCGCCGTAGGCCGAGATGCGGCCGGTGGCTATTACTTCGGTGCCGTTTTCTGGGGCCATCCCAAGGCGCGGTACGGTGGTCTTCCAGACGATACCGGAAATCTTGGAATTCTCGTCCTTCAGTGACAGATAGATGTGGCCGGAGGGATAGTGTTTGACCTCTGTCAACTCGCCGCGAACCCGGACACGGCCGAAGGTGATTTCCAGCGTGCGTTTTACCGCGCCCG
>JAQGHW010000598.1 GCA_028291505.1 Rhodopila sp.
GGGACAGCGGCCCGCGCCGCCGCCACGGAATGACCCGGGATAGTTTCGACACACGCCGCCAACTGACGGTTCGCGGCGCCCCCTTCCACTACCACAGCCTCCCTGCCCTCGCCGAAATACTCGGTATCTCCCTGGATCGGCATCCCTTCGCCCTGCGCACGCTGCTGGAAAATCTGCTGCGCAACGAGGACGGCGTCGCGGTGACTGCCGCCGATATCGAGGCGCTGGCCCGGTGGCCCACTCCAGCCGCGCTGGACCGCGAAGTGGCGTTCCATCCGGCCCGCGTGCTGATGCCCGATTCCAGCGGCATCCCGCTGCTGATCGACCTCGCCGCCATGCGCGACGCGATGGTTCTGCGCGGCCTGGATCCCAGGCGGGTCAATCCCCGCATCCAGACCGATCTGGTGATCGATCACTCCGTCCGCGCCGATTTCACCGGCTCGCCGGAGGCATTCACCCGCAACCTGAAGCTGGAGATGGAGCGTAATCGCGAACGCTACGGCGTGGTGCGATGGGCGATGGCGCAGTACGACAACCTGCGGGTCATCCCTCCCAGCAACGGCATCGTGCATCAACTCAATCTGGAATACCTCGCCACCGTGGTGGCCACATCGTCCAAGGACGGACAGACGCTGGCATTCCCCGACAGCCTGGTCGGCATGGACAGCCACACGCCGATGATCAACGCCCTTGGCATCTTCGGCTGGGGCGTCGGCGGGATCGAGGCCGCAACCGCGATGCTGGGCGAGCCGGTGTCGCTGCTGGTGCCGCGTGTTGTCGGTTGCCGGGTGACGGGCCGCCGCCGCCCCGGCGTGGTGTGCACCGACATCGTTCTGACCATTACCGAAAGACTCCGTCATCACGGCGTGCTGGCCGCCGTGGTGGAGTTCTGCGGACCCGGCCTCGACGCGCTGTCCCTGCCGGACCGCGCGACCATCGCCAACATGGCCGCCGAATATGGCGCCACCATGGGGTTCTTTCCCTGGGATTTCGAGACAATACGATACCTGGCCGCCACCGCGCGTGATCCCGAGCAGGTAGCTTTGGTCGAGGCCTACGCCCGCGCGCAACGCCTATGGCGCGAAGCTGCGGCGGAACCGCACTTCGAGGAGATCGTCGAACTGGACCTCGGCACCGTCGAACCTTGCCTCGCCGGCCCGTCCAGGCCCGAGGACCGCGTTCCGCTTACCGCGGTCCCCGTCAGCTTCCGCTCCGCCTACGGCAGCCGCGTTGGCAGCGCACCCGCCCCCGATGTGACCGAAAACGAACGCCCCCTGCGGCACGGCGACATCGCCATCGCGGCGATCTCGTCCTGCACCAACACCAGCAACCCGTTCCAGGTGATCGCCGCGGGGCTGCTGGCACGCAACGCGGCGGCGCGGGGGTTGCGGGCGAAGCCTTGGGTCAAGACCTCGATTTCTCCTGGATCGCGGGTGGTCACCGCCATGCTGCAGCGTGCCGGCCTTCAGGACGCGCTCGAAACGGTCGGGTTCCATACCGTCGGTTATGGCTGCATGACCTGTGGCGGCGGAGCAGGGCCGCTGCCAACTACGGTCATCGATCAGGTCGCCCAGGAAAAGCTCATCGTGCTCGGTGTCATCTCCACCAACCGCAATTTCGAGGGCCGGCTGCACCCGTCCATCCGCGGCACCTATCTTGCCTCCCCGCCGCTGGTGGTGGCGTATGCCATCGCCGGCTCCGTCCTGCATGACGTGGCGGACGGAATCCTGGCGCTCGACCCTGAAGGAAAACCCGTTCACCTTGCCGATCTTTGGCCCACGGACGATGAGGTGCAGGCGGTGATGGACGCCGCGCTGACCACCGATCTTTTCCAGTCGACGTACGGCGACATGGCGGATGGCGGTCCCGAATGGGCGGCACTGCGCGCGCCTGATGAGCCGACCTTCGCCTGGGATCCTGCCAGCCTGTATCTGAAGCGGCCGCCTTTCCTGGATGCGGCTGGTCTGGGTGCGGCTGGCCCGGATGCGGATGGCGACGTCGATCTCAGCGACATCGTCGGCGCGCGGCCGCTTCTGATCCTCGGGGACAACGTCACGACGGATCATATCTCGCCCGGCGGCGCCATCCCGGAGGACGCGCCCGCCGGACAGTATTTGATCGGCCACGGCGTGACGCCGGCGCAGTTCAGCAGCTATGTCGGGCGGCGGGCCAACCACGAGGTCATGGTCCGCGGCACGTTCGCCAACATCCGCCTGCGCAATGCGATAGCTCCCGGCACGGAGGGCGGGTTCACACGCTTCATGCCCGATGGCGACATAACCACAGTCTATGCCGCGGCCGAACGATACCGCGAGGCAAGCGTTCCGTTGATCGTGGTCGCGGGTTGCAACTACGGCTGCGGATCGTCGCGTGACTGGGCAGCCAAGGGCGCGCAACTCTTGGGCATTCGCGCGATCGTGGCCGAGAGTTTCGAGCGGATCCATCGCAGCAACCTCATCGGCATGGGCATCATCCCGCTGCAGTTGCCGCCCGACACCAGCGCCGGAAGCCTGAACCTCGATGGTTCCGAGACGTTCGACTTGCTAGGCCTGTCCGACGGGTTCGCCCCTGGCATGACGGTAACAATGCTGGTGCATCGCATCGACGGCAAAACGGCGACGGTTGCGTTGAAATGCCGTGTCGATACCAACGTCGAAGCGAAATGGCTGCGCAACGGCGGCATCTTGCCCAACGCGCTGCGTACCCTGGTCGCCGAGGCTGCCATGGCCAATTGAAGCGAGTTCACCGCGACTGAAAATAGTGCCAAGGACCAGCGATTGTTCTTGTTGATCCGCCACAAGAAAGCAAGCCGTTTCAGACCCAGAGAAGCGGACAGGTCAAACGAAGAAGCAAGCGTGGCGCTTGACCGCACGCCCGCGCGAAGCGCCCAAAATACATCCTTCTCCGTGCCCTCCGTGTGCCTCCCCGCTTCTCTGTGTTAAAAGTGCTTACTTGATCGCAACCCATCCAAACCCCAGACGACCGTCATTTCCAGCCGTTGCGAAATCCCACCATACCGCCGCGACCACGGATGCGGTGTCGAAAGCGCCAAGGCTTGGCCGACAAAAGACTAGCTGCGCTCCGGCGAACCGGACAAGCCGCCGAAGAGGAAGGGAAACACCATGCGATCGATGACTCGACGAGCGACCCTCGCAGCGGCCACAGCCATGGCAGGCCTGGCCGCACGCCCGGCTCGGGCAGATGTCACCCAGCTGCGCGTTTCGCACGGCTACAGCACCGGCTATCTGCCACTGATGATCATGCGGGACCAGCAACTCATCGAAAAGCACGCCGCGCAACTCGGTCTTGGCAAGCTGACGGTCGAGTGGCGCATCGCCGACGGCGGCAACAACATCAACGATGCGATGCTGGCGGGTGTGTTGGACATCGCCGGGATCGGCATTCCGGGTTACCTGGTGCTGCGCGACCGGACGCTCGGCCGGCGCCAGGAAGTGGTGGGGATCAGTGCGCTCGACACCGGCGCACTCTGGCTCAACACCATCAACCCACGCATCAAGACGCTGGCCGACTACACGTCCAACGATCGCATCGCGGTCCCCGGCATCAAGACGTCGTACGCCGCCGTGGTCCTGGAAATGGCGGTCGCCAGGCAGTTCGGCATCGAAAACTACGCCCGGCTGGATCCGATGACGGTGGGCCTGCCGCACCCAGAAGCGTATGCCACGATGATGTCGGGCAAAACCGAGATCACCTCGCATCTGGCCTCGCCGCCGTTTTCCTATCAGGAACTCAAGAATCCGGCGGTGCACCGTGTGCTGAGCACCGCGCAGGCGGTCGGGCTGATGAGCATCCTCCTGACCATGACCCAACGGCAGTTCGCCGATGCCAATCCCGGTCTGATGACCGCCTTCCTGGCCGCGCAAGAGGAAGCCAATGGTTTCATCACCAACGATCCCGAAGGTGCGGTGGCGGCCTACGGCAAAGCCACCCAACTGAAGGTGCCCTACGACGAATTGCTGCAAATACTGGCGGATCCGGAAAACGGCCATAGCACAACGCCCTATGGCAGCCTGACCTATGCCTCGTTCCTGGCGCAGACCGGCGTGCTGAAGTCGAAGCCGGCAGCCTGGACGGATCTGTTCCTGCCCGCGTTGCACGACCGGAAGGGCAGTTGACGCTTGGCTCGCCGGAATGATCCGGGAACAGACTTGCCCTCCCTCCGTCGCGGGATGATACTGGTCGGTATAATGTGAGGAAACCAACCATGGCCAGCACATACGACATCATCATCCGCGGCGGCATGATCATGGACGGCAACGGCGGCACACCGTTCATCGGCGATGTCGCGGTCAAGGACGGCAAGATCGAGGCGGTCGGCGCCGTGACCGGCAGCGGTTCGGAGGAGGTCGACGCCCAGGGCCTGTCGGTCACACCCGGCTTCGTTGACATCCACACGCATTACGACGGCCAGGCAATGTGGGATTCCCATCTGGCGCCGTCGTCCTGGCATGGGGTAACGACCGTCGTCATGGGCAATTGCGGCGTCGGGTTCGCCCCGGTTCGAAAGAACACGCAGGATGCCGTCGTCGCGCTGATGGAAGGTGTCGAGGACCTGCCTGGCCCCTGTCTGAACGAAGGCCTCGACTGGACCTGGGAAAGCTTCGCCGAATACTTGACCGCGCTGGAACGCCGCAAGCACGACATCGACTTTTGCGCGCTGCTGCCACATGCGCCGATGCGGGTGTTCGTCATGGGGGACCGCGCGCTGAACCTGGAGGACGCCAACCAGGAAGACATCGCCCGCATGCGGGAAATCACCGCCGAGGCGGTTCGCGCCGGCGCGTTCGGCTTCTCCACGTCGCGCACCATCGCGCACAAGACCCTGGCCGGCGACCATACGCCGACATTGCATGCCCAGGAGAGCGAGTTGATGGGCATTGCGCTGGGCATGAAAGACGCCGGCGGTGGCTTTATCGAAATGACTTCGGACTGGAACACCCCCGATCCGACAACCGAATTCGCCATGATCAGGCGCATCATGGAAGCGTCCGGCCGCCCGTTGGTGTTCTCGCTGAACCAACGCCACGACCGCACCGAAGCATGGATGGACCTGCTGGACCTGTCGACCAAGGCCGCGGCCGACGGGCTGCCCATCCGCTGTGTCGCCCCGCCCCGCCCGATCGGTGCTTTGCTGGGGCTGTCGGGCAGCCAGAACCCCTTCGCGGGCACCCGTACCTACCGATCCATCGCGGACAAGCCACTGGCGGAACGGGTGGCGGCCATGCGCGATCCGGCGATACGCGGGCAAATTCTCGCCGACGACCCGTGGGAGTTCAATACATGGTCGTTGCTGAGCCGCGTTGGTTTCGAGCGGATGTTCCGCTTCAGCGATCCGCTGAACTATACCCCGTCCCGCGAAGACTCGATAACCGCGATCGCCGCCAGGACGGGCGTCACGCCGGAGGAAGTGGCCTACGATATGCTGCTCGACGATGACGGCAAGGACTTCATCTTCGCCTGCATCGTAAATTACGCGAACTACGACCTGGAGGCGGTGAGGACGATGTACTCCCGCCAGCATGTCATTCCGGGACTGAGCGATGGCGGTGCGCACGTCGCGTTCATCTCCGACGCATCATTCCCGACATTCCTGTTCAGCTACTGGGGCCGCGACCGTCAGGACGGCCGCATGGCACTGCACGATCTGGTGCGCCGCCAGACACGCGAACCGGCGCGATTTGCCGGACTGCTCGATCGCGGTGTGCTGGCACCCGGCATGAAGGCGGACATCAACGTGATCGATTTCGCCAACCTGGCACTGGAGCGTCCGAACATGGTGGTCGATCTGCCAGCCGGCGGCCGGCGCCTGATGCAAAAGGCGCGCGGTTATGTGGCCACGATGAAGGCCGGCCAGGTCACCTACCGGAACGGAGAGGCGACGGGTGCGCTTCCGGGTGGACTCGTCCGCGGAACCTGCGTCGCCTGATCAGTCGCTCTGGATCGCAGATAGTTTCTTGGCCGACCTGCTGGAAAGTGCAGGCCGCTGTTGGGGGAGAGGAGAGATGGAAAGCCGGATTTTCGATTATATCGTGGTCGGTGCCGGCTCAGCGGGATCGGTGCTCGCCAACCGGCTCAGCGCCGATCCCAAAAATAAGGTGCTGGTGCTCGAAGCCGGGCGGGAAAGCCACCCCTGGTCGCGGATCCCAGTCGGCTTTGCCAAGCTGATCGAAAACCCAGCCGCCAACTGGTTGTATTCGTCGGAGCCCGAGGCCGGCACCGGCCAGCGCCGCATTCCCATACCGCGCGGCAAGCTGCTGGGCGGCTCGTCCTCGATCAACGGCATGGTCTTCGTACGCGGCCAGTCGCAAGATTATGATACCTGGGCGCAACTCGGCAATCGCGGCTGGAGCTACCGGGAAGTCCTGCCGATTTTCCGCGACATGGAAAGCTACCAGGGCGACGCGGATGACGAATATCGCGGCCGCGGCGGCCCACTGAAAGTCACCGAAAGCAACGAGACCGGCGCGCTGTATGACGCCCTGATCAAGGCCGCCGGCGAAGTTGGAATCAAGTACACCAACGACTATAACGGCGCGAAGCAAGACGGGATCGGCATGACCCAGGCGACGATCCGCAATGGCCGCCGGATGAGCACCGCCTTCTGCTATCTGATCCCGCGCGCGGGCGACCGAACCTGACGATCCAGGCCAACGCGCTGACCGAATGCCTGCTGCTCGAAGGCAAGCGCTGCATTGGTGTCCGGTACACGAGCAACGGACAGCAGCACGAGGCCCGAGCGAACCGGGAGGTCATCGTCAGCGGCGGTTCGATCAATTCGCCGCAGCTTCTGGAACTGTCCGGTATCGGCCAGCCGGATCTGCTTCAAGGCCTGGGCATCGAGGTTCGTCACGCACTCAAAGGCGTCGGCGAGAACCTGCGCGATCATTACTCACCGCGTATGAAATGGACAGTGCCTCGCTCGCTGGGTTTGACCTACAATGACAAGGGACGCGGCCTCGGACTCGTCTGGCAGGCCCTGAAATACGCACTCACCGACAAGGGCCTGCTCGGACTGCCAGCGGCACCAATCCGCGCCTATATCCGCACTCGCGCTGGACTGGACGCACCGGACGCCGCGATTTCGTGGATTCCCTTCCTGGCCGGCGCGAATTTCAAATTGGCGAAAGATTCCGGCATCACCGCCATCATGAACATCCTGCGTTCGGAAAGCACCGGCAGCATCCATGTGTCCTCCAAAGCACCGAACCGGCCGCCGGCAATCCGTTTCAACTTCATGAGTGTCCAGCTCGACCGTGAGGTGACGCTGGAGGCGATGCGCACCACGCGGCGCATCATGACCGCACCCTCCATGCAGGGGATCGCTGCGGACGAAATCGCGCCCGGCGTGACTATCCAGGCGGATGACGAATTGCTCGACTGGATCAGGAACAACGCCGAAACTACCTACCATCCCGTGGGAACCTGCAAGATGGGTTCGGACCCGATGGCGGTGGTCGACGACCAGCTTCGGGTGCATGGCATGGAAGGGCTGCGCGTGGCCGATGCGTCGATCATGCCGACGCTCACCTCCGGCAACACTAATGCCCCGTCCATCATGATCGGCGAGAAAGCATCCCGGATGGTGCTGGCGGCGGCAGCGTAACGACCGATGGCGTTGGCGTTGGCCAATGACGCTTGTGCCATGGCGGTGCGCAGGAACTCCATAGCGGCGGGACTGGCCGCGAGGGCCGACAACATCACCCGGCGCGACAGGGTGGCGGTGGTCATGGCGTTTTCCCCCGATTATTGTTGCGAGAACCCTACAGGCTACGGGAAGGCGCGACCAGTGGGATGGAGGCGAACCATGCTCGATCCATCGCGCGCAAGCTCAGGCACTTACCTGTCAGCCCCGTCACGATAAGTGCTCTACCCAGCGGCCTGTGGCCCCCCGACATCGACGCCGTGCTTCAGCAAGCACCAAATCTCGCGGCGAATCGCCAGGAATTCAGCGCTGGTCTTCAGTTCTTCGCTACGAGGGCGCAGAAACGGCACACGAATATCACGCTGAATTCGTGCCGGCCGCGGAGAAAACACAATGATGCGGTCAGCAAGATAGATCGCTTCCTCGATGCTGTGGGTCACAAACAGCACGGTTTTTGGGTCGCTCTGCCAGATACGCAGCAACTCGTCCTGCAGCAGGTCGCGTGTCTGAAGATCGAGCGCGCCGAACGGTTCATCCATCAACAGGATGTCGGGACGCACCGCCAGTGCGCGCGCGATACCCACCCGCTGCTGCATCCCGCCCGACAATTGGTGGGGGTAGGACTGGGCGAAACCCGTAAGCCCCACGAGTTCGATGTAGTGGCGAGCGATGTCCAGGCGCTCCCGCTTTGACCGGCCCTGCATCTCCAGGCCGAACGCCACATTCTCCAGCGTCGTCCGCCAAGGAAACAAATCGAACCCCTGAAACACCATCGCTCGGCCAGCACCCGGGCCGGAGACGCGTCGGCCGTCAATCTCGATGGTGCCGCTGTCCGCCTGGTCGAGCCCGTTCAGAATGCGCAGGAATGTTGACTTGCCGCAGCCGCTGGGTCCGATGATCGCAACGAACTCCAGGTTCGCCACATCGACCGACAGGTCCTGGAACACGGTCAATCCGGCATCGCCTCCCCGCACGAAGTGGCGCGTCAGGTTGATGGTGCGCAGTTTGGGCGGCATTGCCACGATGGGCGCGGATCGGGCGAGGGTCCGCTGTGCGATGACGTCGCTCATCCCAGCCTGCTCTGTGCTTCGGCCAGGTAGCGCGGCTCGATGATCTTGTCGAAGCTGGCGCCATCCGAAACGATGCCGGCCTTCTGATAGATCGGGATCAAGGTGTTGAACGCGGCGAGGTCCAGCGGCATCGGCTGAGGCCAGGCCTTGATTTCCTGCGCCAGCAGGGTCCATTCCCCATTGATGCGATCGTCCGGCCAGTGCGCGGCGTCGCGGTCGTTGCTGTATTTGCGAAACATGCCGGCGAACCAGGGAAAGTCGGTGGTGGCGGAACGGTTCGCGCGCAACTGCGCCTCCATGACATCCACGACGACCCGCTGATTGGTGGGGTCTTGTAGCCATTTGCCGTTCACCGCCCAGACTTCGTTCGACCAGAAATCGTATTCCTTCCATGGCTGTATCAGCACCTGGTAGTTGCCTTCCTTGGCGATGCTGCCCGCCTGGTCGGCGTGGATCGGAACCAGGTGTACGCGGTGCGCCAGCAACGCCCGCATACGCGCGCTGGAGCCACCCAGCGCCACGATATTCACTTTGGTGATGTCGATGCCGTACTTCATCAGCACACCCAGCAGCTCCGCATGCACTGTATCGCCGGGCGTATTGATGCCGACGACCACATCGGGCTTCGTCAGATCCTGCAGGTTCGTGACCTTGTCGGCATCGGCGGCAAACACCAGGTCCACACTGGCATAGAACTGCCCGACGATCTTCAGATCGGCGCCTGCATTCACCGCGGCGGCGACTGACGGCGTGTCGGCGTCCACGATATCCGGACCGCCACCGACCAGGACCTGCGTGATGTTGGCTTGCTTTTCCATTCGCGTCAGGTCGATCGGCGCATAATCCCCGATCTGTTGCAGAATCTCCCGGCACGCCACGTTGCCTGGCACGTGGATGCCGGCCACGTTCGCGTTCGACATCACCTGCAGCACTCGCTTGGTGCTGCCAAATGTTACACGCGTGCCAAACGGCGTGGCGCAGGCGGCGATTCCGCCAGCAACCAGCGCGTTTCGTCGCGTCAGCATGGCATGCACCCTCAGACCGGTATCCGGTGCTCCGGCGGATACTTGAAACTGACGCGCTTCAGCAGTCGGGTATACTGTCCAGGAAACGGATCCCGCCGGTGCATCGTGGCGCTGTTGTCCCACATCACCACATCGCCCACCGACCAGTGATGTTTGTAGATCAGATCGGGCTGGGTCATGTGCGGCAGTAATTCTGCAAACAATGCCTGGCTGTCGGATTCGGACAGACCCTCAACCTCCGCCGTATGGCTGGGGCTGTAGCAAATCGCCTGCGTGCCCAGCATTGGATGGGTGCGCACCAACGGATGCGGCGAATCAGGCGCCCGCTTTAACTGTTCGGCCGTCATCTGCAGGTCCGGACGGGTCCCAGCATCGCGCCGGTTGTGCCGATCGACCGAGTTCACCCCCCGCTTGCCTGCTATCTTCGCTTTCAGTGCCTGCGGGAACCGCTCGTAGGCAGTGGCAAGGTCAGCGAACCAGGTGTCTCCACCCTCCGGCGGGATTTCTTCCCCGAACAGGATCGTTCCGAAGGTCGGCTGCGGCATGTATGACTGATCGATGTGCCACACCGCCTCCCCGTCGCCCAACACGCCGATCGAACGCCCTTCCTCTTTCTTGTTGGAGACGATCATCACCTCCGAATTCTGGCGAGAGTGGTAGGTGGAGCGAACGTGGATCTCAAGCTCGCCGAAGCGCCTGCCGAAGCGCATCAAGCCTTCTTCGGTGAGGTGCTGACCCGGAAAAACAGCGACCTTGTTGTGCAGCCAGGCCTCGCGGATCGCGCTGAATGTCGTGTCGTCCAGCGGCTTGGACAGGTCGACATCAGTGATTTCGACGCCGAGTGTCGGACTGAGGCGGCGGGTCTTCATCGGGCGTTCCTCCTCTTCGGGAATATTCGGGAGAACAGAGCACGGGTCGGACGCGGACGCCAGGGGAACGGATGCTACCGCTGCGGTTCCAGCCCGCGTTGCCAGGGCGCCAGCCAGTCCGCGACCCGCCCGAGGCCATGACTTGCAGCCAGCCCGATCCCCATGATCACAACCAGAAGCGCCAGCAGTCGCGCCGTCGACACGTCCATGCCGGCCTCGTTCAGCAGCCCGCCTATCCCGCTGACGATGAACAGCTGAGCCAGCACCATCGACCGGATCGCGTGGGTCAGCCCGATCCGTGCGCCCGCCAGCAGGTAGGGAAAAAGCGCCGGCAGCATGATGGTTCGGAACGCTCGGATGCGAGATGCACCGAAGGAGCGGCCCACGTCCAGCCATCGTCGCTCGATCCGAACCGCGCCTTGGTAGGTGGTCAAGGTTACATACCATACCGACGACAAGACCACGACCGCGACCACGAACCACCACCCGGTTCCTATCAGCAGGATCAGGATCGGCACGATCGCCGCCACCGAGGTCACAACGAATGTGCTCACCCACGGATGCAGCAGGGCGTTCCAGATTGGGGACCGTCCCATCACCGCACCCAGCGGCATACCCACGGCGCAGGCAATCGCGAATCCCACCAATGCCGGCGCTATCGATTGCCAGATCGTCGCCCGGGCCTGGTCGTCTTCGGCCAGGGCCACCAGTTCGCGGGCCACCGCCGAGGGCGGCGCCATCAGCGCATCGCCCAGGTGCCGGCCAACCAGTTCCCAGACGAGCAGGAACAGCGCCAATCCGGTCAGGCGCAGGGCCAGGCGCGTCGTGCTGCTCATGGCCGTTCCCAGCGCAGAACGTGGCGTTCCAGCCAGCGCAGCAGCTGTTGCGCGGCCAATCCGATCATCGCGACGGTCGCAATCACCCCTAACATGCCGGCGGTGTTGAATCGCCCCGCGCTGTCGAGCAGCTGCTTGCCCAAATTCGCTGGTGACAACAGCAACTCCGCCGTGATGACGCCGGCAACCGCGCGCACCAGACCGATGCGCAGGGCGGTGAACAGAAAGGGCAGGCTGGCCGGGATCAGCACCGCGCCAATGACCCGGCGGCGCGGTGCCAGGAAGCTTCGCGCCACGTCCACCAGCCGCGGATCGATCGTTCGGGCGCCAGCGGCGGTGATTACCAGCATTTCGAAGAAGCACATGATCACCACGATCGCGACCCGCGACTGGGCGAATAACCCGAACCAGACGATCAGGAATGGGATGAAGGCGGCTGGCGGAATAGCATAGATGCCGGTCAGCACCGGATGCAACAGTTCGTGGACCCACGCCACGCGCCCCATCGCAAAACCGAGCGGCAGCGCGACCACAGCGGCGAGGGTGTATCCGGTGGCCAGGGTCAGCAGCGAGTGCCCGATGGCGGCGGGTAGCACCCATGTGGTCGTCTGATGCAGCAGAAACAAAAAGGCGGCGGAGGCAGGCGCGAACAGCACCGGCGGGCTCAGCCGCCCGATCAATTCCCAAAGCCCCAGCCCAGCGGCGATGGAAAATACGGGCAGCCAGGCGATGAAGGATGTCCTGATCATTCCGATACATTGCGATGGACCTGCGTGGGAGACAATCCAGGAAGCGCGCGAGATGCGATCGCCAGGTCTGGTTCAAGGCGCAACACCGCTGAGGCTCAAGTCGTACCGCTGAGTCTGATACAGACGGCAAAACCTGGCACGTCGTGTCCGCGGCTTTCGGGGACAATTTGCCCGGCGGCGCCTGGTTCGGAATGGCATCGAGATGCCCAGAGGGGGGCAGCGGGAATTGACATTGACGCCAACGGCGTGCAGCAGCGCGAGACAGTCTTCGCAAAAGTCGACGGGGGAACGACCATGGCACCGAATACCAAGCGTGTGTTCTACGTTAAATATCTGCCGTCCGCGGTATATCCGACGGTGCTGGCGAAACGGCCGGATGTGCAACTGGACAAGCTGGAAAACGACAGTCCGGATGCGCAGGTCGTGCCCGTCCTGACCCAGGCGCACGTCTACCAGATCGGCGCCTCGCGACAGACCATCGCGCCGCATTTCCAGGTCAACGCGGCGTTGCTTTCCCGCACGCCGAACCTGATCGCTGCGTCGTCGAACGGGGCCGGCTATGACACGATCGATGTCGACGCCTGCACCGAGGCCGGTGTCGCGGTGGTCAATCAGTCGGGCGGCAATAAGGAAGCGGTCGCCGAACACGCTCTGGCGATGATGCTGACGCTGTCGAAGCGTATCGTCGAAGCCGACCGCCACGCTCGGACGGGTCAGGCGATCGACCGCGGCCGTTATATCGGCCGCGAACTGAACGGGCGCACGGTCGGGGTGCTTGGAATCGGCAACGTTGGCGGCCGCCTGACAGCGATGTGCCGAGCGGCCTTCAACATGCGGGTGCTGGCCTACGATCCTTTGTTGACGGCCGAACAGGTGGAGGCCCGCGGCGCGGAGAAAGTCGAACTTGATGAGTTGCTGACCCAGGCGGATTATGTATCGGTGCATTGTCCGCTCACGAAACAAAATCGCAAGATGATGGGTGCGGCACAGTTCGCGCGCATGAAACCGGAAGCCTACTTCATCACCACCGCGCGCGGCTTCATCCACGACGAGGACGCCCTGGCGGAGGCCCTGCGCAAAAAGCAGATCGCAGGTGCTGGCCTTGATGTCTGGGAGGACGAGCCGCCGCCGCACGACCATCCGCTGATGGCGTTCGACAACGTGATCGTCAGTCCGCACGTCGCCGGCTCCACGATCGAGGCGCGGGAGAACATGGGTCGGATCGCGGCCGAACAGGCGCTGGGAATCCTGGATGGGAAAAAGCCGCCGCGTCTGATCAATCCCGAGGTTTGGCCGGCCTATCAGGCACGGTTCGAGCGGATCATGGGGTTCACACCGGAGATCTGATCGAAGGGAGATCCAACCCTCCCGATTGGTCCGTGGAGATCTTCGCCTTGGTGCAGATGGGTCCAGAGCCAACACTCGTGTCACCAGGGGCCATTTCGATCAGAGACAGTCGAAAATGGCTGTCGCAGAACATGTCGCGGCGATTTTGCGCTTCGCGACAGACTTATGCGACACGGAAAATGGCGGAATCCCGTGGGGTCTGGTCTTATCGCGGAACTCCTAAGTTTCGCTACAAGCTAGGTTTTCTGCGGGGTTTGTGGGCCCTCCAGTCCAGATGGGGTCACGACAAGAGTAGTTCGCAGGTGTCCGGAATCAGTGAACACAAGGGTAACGATGGCAACGATATAGGTCTGCGTGTTCAGTAGCGCTATCATGGGCCGGATCATGCGGCTGAGGCGC
>JAQGHW010000614.1 GCA_028291505.1 Rhodopila sp.
TGGACGGAGGCAGACCTTCTCCCCGTCGCCATGCCCCAGCGTGTCCTTACCACATGCACGCATTGCACCGCGCTCGCGCTGTGCCATGTTCGCCGGCAAGCGCGTAGCACGGAGAACGTCCAACAACGCTGACATCTGCATAATGGCCTAAAAACGCCTTTCGACCCCAGTTTCATGACGCACCGTGACCAGGATCGGATCGCGCGAAGCGCCAATTTTCGTTCTCCGCTAACTCCGCGAACTCCGCGCGCTCAGTGTTATAGCCTGCTTGCTTGCTGGCTCGCTCGCGGAAGACCAGGCACCCATCCCAATCAGCGCCCCGCGATGCCTAAATCCGGTAGGGCCTGTCCGCGCCGCCTGTCGCCGCACGTGCCGGAACAGGTGGCCCGGACACGCCGGGCAATGAAGCCGAGAGAACGATGTGCCGGACCAGGCCATTCTCCACGCACCGCTTTTCCCGATGCGTATCGGGTCTCGCCCGACGCGATCGTGGGCATGTCATCGCGGGAAGCCTCGGGGGGCCGATTGCCCGGTAAGGCCATGCCGCGGAATGGCTCCCAGCGTGTCCCACTCATCGTTCAAGCGTTTCAGCACGCCGAACCGTTACGGAGAAAGTGACGGCGGAGCCACGACTTCCAACGTCAACATTGGTATTCATCACTTCCTCAACTCCGCCGCCCCGTTCGTATACCGGAACAGGACCGCGCGGTCATCTGCATTGGGCTGTCGCAGCCAGGATCGCCGGGCCTGGCAAAGACTTCCCGGGAAACCGAGCGTTCTTAACCTTTCCTTCATCTGTCTTCCGTAAGATGGCACCGTCATTGGGTGTCCATGCATCAGGAGCAATCGCTCCATATGGAACCGGGAGACGACGTTGCAGCAAGACTTCGCACTTAGGGATGGTGATTTCCGGAAGATCTCCAGCCTGGTCATGGAAGCGACCGGGATCGTCATCGACGACCGCAAGCGTGCGTTCATCCACGCGCGCCTTGGCCGCCGTCTCCGGGCTCTGGGTCTGGCGAATTTCGGCGAATACCGTCAAGTGCTCGATGGTCCGGACGGCGACACGGAGCGGCATGTGCTGCTCAATGCGATTACCACGAACCATACCAGTTTCTTTCGGGAACCCCATCATTTCGAGTATCTGGCGAAGACGGTGGTTCCGGCGATCATTCGCAACAAGACCGAATCGAAACGGCGCCTGAGAATCTGGTCGGCGGGATGCTCTACCGGAGAAGAGGCCTATAGCCTGGCCATGACCTTGGCTGATTTCCAGTTGCCGTTGGCGAACTGGGACATCAAGATCCTGGCGACGGATCTCGATAGCAGCGCGATCGCTCATGCCACCGCCGGCCTGTATGACGCTGAACGCGCCCAGTCCATCCCGCCTCAGTTTCGGCAGCGTTATGTGACCGTGCAGCCGGATGGGCGGACATCGATGAACACCGTGCTGCGCTCGCCGATCACGTTCAAGCCGCTGAACCTGCTTAACGATTGGCCGATGCGCGGCCCGTTCGACATTATCTTCTGTTGCAACGTTGCCGTCTACTTCGACAAGCCGGCGCAGCGGCGCCTGTTCGATCGGTGCGCCGATATGCTGAAGCCTGATGGCTGGCTGGTCGTCGGCCATGCCGAAAGCCTGCAGAACCTTACGGACCGGTTTGACCTGGTCGGCCGCACCGTCTATCGCCGGACGAAATAACCGGGTGCAGGGAAAAGCAAGTCTCCCTCCCCTCCCCGCCTTATCCTGACCCGCCTTATCATGATACGTATGGGGCCGAACCCGGTGATGACACAGGGGCAAAAGCCGCCGAGCTGTCGATACGAAGCCCGGCATGGGAAAGTGTCGTGACCGGGCGGATCGCCGCTGCCCGGGTGATCGTGATGCGGCACCCGGGCATTGCATCGCTGATCGCCAGATCCATCGCGTGCAGCCGCGCGACCGCGGCGACCAGCGCCAGCCCCAGTCCGCTACCCAGCGTGTGGCGACTTGCTTCGGTTCGGTAAAATCGCCGCTGCACCGCGTCGCGCTCATCGGGCGGAATGCCGGGGCCGGTGTCGACCACCTCCAGCCCGACCGTTCCGGCCCTGGCAAAGGCCCGCACCGTGACGCAACCGCCGGGCGGCGTGAACTTCAGCGCGTTGTCGACCAGGTTGCCGACGGCCTCGAACAGCAGGTTCGGGTCGCCGCGCATCATCGCCGGGACACCGTCGGACGCAAGCAGCAGACGCACACCCTTCGCCTCTGCCATGGGTTCATACAGTTCAGCGGCGTCGGCGACCACTTCGCACAGGTCGGCGTCGGTGAAGCCGGCCCGCCGCGCGCCGCTTTCCGCCTCCGAGATGCGCAGGATCGCGGCAAAGGTCTTCAGCACGCCCTTGGTCTCCAGGATCGCTTCATCGATCGCGGCCACATAGTCGTCGGCCGAACCCGAACGGCGGCGGGTGCGCTCCAGCCCGGCGAGCAACCGGGTCAGCGGCGTGCGAAGATCATGGGCGATGTTGTCGCAGACCCCCTTCACCTCCTGCATCAGGCGCTCGAGTTCCCCCAGCATGCCGTTGATCACGTGGATCAACCGGTCGAAATCGTCGGTCCGGCCGAGCGTCGGCAACCGCTCCGACAGGTCGCCGCTGACGATGCGCTGGGTGGCGCGGGTGACGCCGGCGATGCGGCGCACGGCGTCGGCGCCGACGATCGCGGCACCGGCGAGGCCAAGGATGGTGGTGACCAGGCCGCCCCAGATGAAGGCGTTGATCAGGACCGCGGCGAAGGCCTGGGGGCCTTCCATGTCCAGGGCGACAAGCATCAGGTCGCCGGACGGCCGGCGGTGTGCCACCCCGCGAAAGGTCAGATCCTGATTGCCCTGGCGAAAGTTGAACTCGAAGACAACGTCGTGCGGCATGCTGTTCAGAACCGTCGCGGGCAGGTTCAGCCTGGTCCCCGCCAGCCGCTGCCCCGCGGGGCCGAACAGGGTCAGCGGGCGTTCCAGCGATGGGTCGGCGACCACGTGGGCGTCGAGGCGTTCCACCAGGTTCGGGCGGTCTATCGAGCTGAAGAGCGCCTGCTCACGCAGCAGCCAGTCATCGATGCGGCCGACGACGTAGTGCTTGGTCTGCCAGTACAGGAACCCGAACAGGGCCAGCGACGCGGCCCCGAACAGCAGCAGGAACCGCAGCGCGAGGCGGAAACTGGTGGTGCGCGGGACGTCAATCAGCCGCATGGAGCATGTATCCGGCGCCGCGGACGGTGCGTATCATCGGTTCGGCGCTGTCGGGGTCAAGCTTTCGCCGCAGCTTGCTGATGTGCATGTCGATGACGTTGGTCGGTTCGACCGACCGGTAGTTCCAGACTTCCTCGAACAGCATGGTGCGGGTGACCACCTGGCCGGCGTGGCGCATCAGGAATTCCAGCAGGCGGTATTCGCGGGGCAGCAGGTCGACCACCCGGCCGGCATGTTGGACGACATGTGTCAGCAGGTCCATTTCCAGCTTTCCGGCGCGCAGCATGGTCTCACGTTGCGGTGCGGCCTGCCGCCGCAGCAGGACGTCAAGCCGAGCGGTAAGTTCGAGGAAATCGAAGGGCTTGGTCAAGTAGTCGTCACCGCCCGCGCGCAGGCCTCGGACACGCTCATCGACGCCGGACAGGGCGCTCAGGATCAGGACGGGCGCATCGATGCCGGCCGCCCGCAAGGTCGCGAGCAGGCCAAGGCCATCGAGGCCGCCCGGCAACATGCGATCCAGCACGATCGCATCGTACGCCTCGGCGGCGGCCTTCAGCAGCCCGTCGCGGCCGGTCGCAGCGTGATCCACCGAGAACCCATGGTCGGCCAGCGCGGCCTTGATTTCATCGGCGGTTTGCGGGTCGTCCTCGACCACCAGCACGCGGGTCATATGTTCGTAGCTCCAAGGGCCGGGCCCGGTCGGCGCTTTAACGTAGGATTGGGATTGCCCCGTCCACACTGGACCCCATTTAGACTGGGCGCAAATATACTGCGTGAGTCACAAACCGGCTTCGCCCGGAAATGAAGAAAATGTAAGACTTGGAGGTAACGTGCGCCTGCTCGTCGTGGAGGATGACGACCGCGCCGCAGCGTATCTGGCCCGCGGACTGACGGAAAGCGGACACATCGTGGATCGCGCCGGGGATGGGGAATTGGGCCTCGCACTGGCGCTGGAGGGGATCTACGACGCGCTGATCGTCGATCGGCGGCTGCCGGCGCTGGATGGCCTGACGCTGATCCGGCGGTTGCGGGAACGCGATACGATCACGCCGATCCTGGTCCTGAGCGCGATCGGCGACATGGCGGACCGCGTGGAGGGCATGCGAGCCGGCAGCGACGACTATCTCGCCAAGCCATACGCCTTCGCCGAACTCCTGGCTCGGTTGGAGGCACTGGCACGGCGGGCGGACCGGGCGCGAGGGTCCAGCGTGCTGCGGGTTGGCGATCTGGAGGTCGACATCCGGTCTCGCCGGGCATCGCGGGGCGGCAAGGAGATCCCGCTGCAACACCGGGAACTGCTGCTGCTGGTGCATCTGATGCGCCATGCCGGGCAGGTGGTCACGCGGTCCATGCTGCTGGAGACCGCCTGGAACTACGACTTCGAACCGCGCGGCAACATCATCGACATGCATGTTCACCGGTTGCGGCAGAAGGTCGATCACGGCTTTGGCTATGCGCTGATCCATACCGTGCCGGGGGCGGGATATATGATTCGCGAGCCCTCGGGGGCGGGGATCACGCCGGGGACGGTGGGCAGGCCGGAACCGTAAAAGCGATTTTACGATCGGGCGAAGCGGCGCCAACGGCCACACGGGCATCTGCGCCTCGCACTGGCGGGACATGCCAGCGAACGTGAGGATGACTCCATGACGAAGGTTCTATTGGCTCTGATGGTGATGCTGGCGGCTGGTGCCGGCGTTGCCAATGCCGCTACCCATCAAAAAGGTCAGCAGCAGCAGGGCGACGCCTACAACTGGATGCAAGGCGGCGGCGGCTAGTACCCGATCGCAGAGAAGCGTGAGTCGCAACGCGACCACGATTTGCCGCGTGAATCGGCGACTTCAAACCAAACCCGACGTATCGCGCTCCTATGATGCGCGATACTAGGCGG
>JAQGHW010000666.1 GCA_028291505.1 Rhodopila sp.
CATCGCTGCTGCTCGCCAACGCCTGCACCGTCATGGGCTTCGGCGTGCTCGCGCTGTCGCGCACGCCGGTGCTGCACGATCTCGGTATGCCGGTGGCCATAGGCACGTTCCTCAGCCTAATATTCGCCACGCTCATCATGTCACCGCCACAAGCCGCCAATGCCACGCCGCACTGAAACGGGCTGCCCTTCGGCGTCTTTCCCGCCGTCATGGCCGGAACACCCCGCATTCCTGGTTGTCATGGTCCCCGGGATGGGCATGGCCGCCCGGGACTTTGACACCCAGGGCCTGACCGCCGCCGTCGACCAACGGCGCGGGCCGATTGCCATCGCGACCGTCGACCCGGGACTGGATGCCTACCTGGATGGCTCGATCGAGACCCGCCTGCTGGATGGCATCGCCGAGGCACAAGACGCTGCCGGCGCCAACCGGATCTGGCTCGTCGGCGTCAGCCTCGGCTGCCAGGCCATCCTGCGCTGCATCAGGGTGCGACCGGGCCTGGCCGAGGGCGTGATCCTGCTCACGCCTTACCTGGCCAGCACCGGGCTGATGGCGGAGGTTTCCCGAACGGGCGGGCTACGCCGCTGGTCGGCGTCAAACGCCGGGCGGCACGAGCCAGAGCGTGCCCTGCTGATTTGGCTTGCGACGACGCCGCCCACAGAGCTGCCGCGGATTCTGGTCGGACACGCCCTGGACGACCGATTCGCCACGACGGCAACCATGCTCGCGGACCTGTTGCCCGCCGCCCAGGTCATCAGCGTACCCGGCGGCCACGATTGGGCAAGCTGGCGCGCGTTGTGGCGCCTGATCCTGGAGCAGAATCCGTTCGAACGGCCGGCGCCAGTGGCACCTTGATGCGTCGCCGATACATCGCCCTGCTGGGCATCGTCGTCGCCGGCATGGCAGGTTGCGCCAATACCGCGCCGATCCCATCCCGCGCGCCGGTTACCAGCGAAACCACCTACACGGCGGTCCATCCGTATTACCTGGAATTCTGCGCCCTGTCGGAGATCGAGAAAAAGCCCGGCTACGGCGCCGACATTCGCGGCGGCGTCGGCGGCCATTCGACGATCTACCTGAACGGAGTCTGCCGAGCCGGCGACGGGTACCCCGAGGTCGCCCTATGCACCGACAACCCCGCTGACAACGGCGTCGGGCTGAGCGTCAACGCGCATTTCGCCAACGCGAACTGGGTGCCGATCCCCGGCCGGGACTTCTTCTATCATGGTGATCTGAAGCCGGGAGAGGCCCTGACGCGGCAGATCTACGATGCGACCAAGGCGCACGCCGAACGCCTGCACATCTACGACGCCATCCGCTTCCACGACCGCGTGTTCGACGACATGCCGCATGGTTACACGCGCGACGCCTTCAAGTACGAGGTCTCCATCGCCACCGACTACGCGATCGGCTACGGACGCGACCAACTTTGCGCGCGCGTCCCGGTGTCCGCCGCGCAGATGACCCGAATCGTCGACTATCTGAATGAGCTCAACCGGCCATACCGCGATGGCCAGGCCGAATATGAGTGGAGCGTGCTGACCGACAATTGCATCCATGTCGCCCATAACGCACTGAATTCGATCGGATTCTGGCCGCCGTGGCCAACCCACCAGTTCGTGCTGTTCGCCGCATTTGACTTCCCGGTGCCAAAGAACGAATTCGTCAACATCATGCGCCGCGCGAACGACATGCCGATCGAGGATATGCTTGCCGTCTGGAACAACGTGCCAGCCCGGCGTGCCCTGCTGACCGGCGATGGTCTGCCCACCCGCGAAGGCGCAATCGCGACATTCGGACGCGTCGTGCGGGAGAACGCGCTGTACAACACCGATCTGCAATTGATCTTCTACGATGAGCCGACCTTGGGCCATTATGAGGGCTGGTACCGCCAAATCCTCGGACAGCCGCGGTATTCCGACCTGCGGTCAAACTTTCAATACTTCGGCGCGATGTATGCTCGGATAGACGCCGAACGGCAACCGCTGACGTGGTGGCTGGCCAATCATCCCGATCTGGCGAGACAGCCGGATTTTCCGAAATTCTACACCCGTTACTATGATGCGGTCGCGCATGAAGCTGCGTTCATAGCGGGGGCCCCCGCAGCGGCGTTCATGGCAAGCGCCCCCGCGGCGGCCCTGAACTGAAGCCGCCCGTGCGACCGCTCGCGCTGACCAATTTTTGCATCGCCAGCAGCCTGGGCATTGGCCGAACCGCGACCCTGTCCGCGCTGCAACACGGCAGCAGCGGGCTGGCTGCGTGCCGGTTCGAAACCGTGGACCTGCCCACCTATGTCGGCGCGGTGCCGCAGCTTCAGGACATGCGCATAACCCCCGCACTTCGCCGCTTCGATTGCCGCAACAACCGCCTGGCACAGCTCGCCCTGTCGCAGGACGGCTTCGAATCGGCGATCGAGGCCGCCAAAGCCCGCTACGGCGCCGAACGCATTGGCGTCTTCCTCGGCACCAGCACCTCGGGAATTCTGCAAACCGAACAAGCCTACCGCCGGCGCGACCCGGCATCCGGCCACCTGCCGCCCGATTTCGACTACGCCGGCACCCAGAGCACCTTCTCCCTCGCCGATTTCGTCATGACCGCGCTCGGTCTCACCGGGCCCGCGCTGGTCGTCTCCTCCGCCTGCGCCTCGACGACGAAAGTCTTCGCCACCGCTTCCCGCATGATCGAGGCCGGCCTGTGCGACGCCGCGATCGTCGGCGGCGCCGACAGCCTGTGCCTGACCACGCTCTACGGCTTCAATGCGCTCCAGTTGCTGGCCGAGGGACCCTGTCGCCCATTCGATGCCGAACGCGGCGGCCTGTCGATCGGCGAGGCAGCCGGGTTCGCCCTGCTGGAACGCCCCGGCCAGGCCCGCACCGAAACGCTGCATCTGCTGGGTGTCGGGGAGAGCAGCGACGCCCACCACATGTCCGCACCGCATCCGAAAGGCGCCGGTGCCACCCTGTCGATGGCCCGCGCCCTGGCCGTGGCCGGCGTGCGCCCGGAGCAGATCGACTACATCAACCTGCACGGCACAGCGACCCGGATCGGCGACGCGGCGGAGGATCACGCGGTGGTGGCGCTGTTTGGCACCGCGACGCCGTGCAGCTCCACCAAGGGCCATACCGGCCACACCCTTGGGGCATCCGGCATCGTTGAGGCCGTGATCGCGGCGCTGTCGATCACCGAGGGCTTCCTGCCCGGCAGCCCGCACACCGAGGCGCGCGACCCAGCGCTGCACTGCAATTATATCACGGTCGCGCGGCCGGCACGGGTGACGCGCGTGCTGTCGAATTCCTTCGGCTTCGGCGGCAGCAACGCCAGCCTGATCCTCGGGCGCGCCACATGACCGGCGGCATCATCCGCGTCGCCGTGCAAGCCGTCGAGCTACGCGGCCCCGGCCTGCCGAACTGGCTCGTCGCCCGGCCGGTTCTCGCCGGCGTCGCCCCCTACCAGCCCGCACCGATCGTGCTTTCACCGCCGCCCCACCTGTCACCGGCCGAACGGCGGCGCGCGATCCCGTCCGTCAATCTGGCCCTGGCAATCGGCGTGGCCGCCGTCGAACAGTCCGGCCACGATCCGCGAACCGTGCCCGCGGTGTTCGCGTCCTCCGGCTCCGACGGAGAAACGATCAGCGCGATACTGGCCGCGCTGGTAACCCCCGCCCGCGAGGTATCGCCGACCCGATTCCATAACTCGGTCCACAACGCGCCATCCGGCTACTGGGGCATCGCCACGCAATCGCGGCAACCCGTTACCAGCCTGAGTTGTTACGATGCCAGCTTCGCGGCGGGACTGCTGGAAGCGTGCGTTCAGGCGGTGTCGGGCGGCCCCACCCTGCTCGTCGCCTACGACCTGCCCTATCCAGAACCGCTGCACAGCGCGCGGCCGATCGACGCAAGCTTCGGTGCCGCGTTGGTGCTGAGCCCCGAGCGGTCCAACCGCGCGCTCGTGGAACTCAGCATCCGGATTGCCGGCTGCGGTGAGGCAACAGGCTGCATCGATCCTGACCTCGAGGCGCTACGCCGCGGCAACCCGGCCGCCCGATGCTTGCCGCTGCTGAGCTTGCTGGCCGCCCGCACGACCGGGGAGGTTTCTGTGGCGCTCAGCCACGGCATACTGGAGATCGGCGTGGTGCCGTGCTGATTGACAAGTCAGGCATTGCCCGCTTGATCCCACACGCCGGCGCGATGTGCCTGCTGGATGGTGTCCTGACCAGGGACGCAGCGCGCATCCAATGCGCCACCGCCACCCATCGAGCCGCCGACAACCCACTGCGGCACGACGGCCGGCTGGGTATCCTGTGCGGCGTGGAATACGCGGCACAGGCGATGGCCCTGCATGGCGCGCTCGCCACCGGCGAAACCGGCCGGGCGCGCGTTGGTTACCTGGCCAGCCTGCGCGCGCTGGCCTGTCAGGTAGAGCGGCTGGACCTGCTGCCGGGAACCCTTGTGGTCGAAGCCGAACGACTGCACGCGGAGGCGGACAGGGTGATCTACGGCTTCACACTGCGCCACGAGGGTCGCACCTTGCTGACCGGGCGCGCTGCCGTCGTTCTGTCTACGAGATGAAGCGCGCGCAGGTCACCGGCGGCAGTGGTTCACTTGGCGGCGCGATCGCTCGGCGCCTCGGTGCCGCC
>JAQGHW010000672.1 GCA_028291505.1 Rhodopila sp.
TCAACAGCCCCTGAATGACGTTCGCCGCCTTGAAAAATCGCACCGCGTTGAGCGCAGCGTCGTCATAACCAACACCGCACTCCGCGAGTGCCGCTTCATACGATAGATACGTCCCCGGCAAAAGCCGGTTTCGGTCGGCCCCGTCCGTCGGTTCGTCGCCCATATCGCAGCTGACCTTTCCCGGCGGGCCATAGCCGGATAGCCAACCAGCCCCTGGCAGCGTCCGAACAATCGGACCATCGCTCAGCGCCGCCGCATGTGCCAGCTTTATGTGACACCCCAACGTCCGGAGCTCTCTTGTCTCCCCATCCCGGATCGGGTCTGATCCGCGCCGCCAAACGGGAGGAAACCATATGGCCGAGATCCGCACGTCCCACCTGTTCACCCTGAAGCTCGCCGTGAACGGCATGCAGCCGATCGGCGAGACCCCCAACGGCAACCGCCGCGTCGGCCTCGTCGCCGGCGGCACGTTTGAGGGTCCCAAACTCCGCGGCACCGTCCTGCCCGGGGGCGCCGACTGGATCATCGGCCGCCCCGACGGCGTAACCACCCTCGACGTCCGCATCGTCCTGCAAACCGATGACGGCGCCGCCATCGGCCTCACCTACAAAGGCCTGCGCCACGGCCCGGCCGCGGTGATGGAGAAAGTCAACAGCGGCCAGTTCGTCGACCCGTCCGAATACTACTTCCGCACGGCCGTGACGTTCGAGACCGCCTCGCCGAAATACGCCTGGCTCAACAAGATCTTCGGCATCGGCACAGGCAGCCGCCCGCCCGAAGGCCCAGTCTACGAAATCTTCGAGGTGCTCTGACCATGGCGACAATCGGCTTCATCGGCCTCGGCAACATGGGCGGCCCAATGGCGGCCAATCTGGTAAAGGCCGGCCACACCGTCACCGGCTACGACCTTAACCCGGCGGCGCTGGACGCCCTGGCCAAAGCCGGCGGCAACGTCGCGAAAAGTGCCGCCGACGCAGTGACCGGTGCCTCGGTCGTCATCACCATGCTGCCCGCCGGAGAACATGTGCGGGAGGTCTACTTGCACCAAGGTGGCCTGATCGACGTCACCAAGGACGCCAAACCGCTATTGATCGACTGCTCCACCATCGACGTCGAAAGCGCCCGCACCGTCACCGCCACCGCGGAAACAGCCGGGTTGGCGGTGCTGGACGCGCCGGTGTCAGGCGGCACGGCGGGCGCACAGAACGGCACGTTGACCTTCATGGTCGGCGGCACCGAAGAAGCATTCACCCGCGGCAAGTCGGTGCTGGAGGCGATGGGAAAGAACATCTTCCACGCCGGCGGCCCGGGGGCAGGGCAGGCGGTGAAGATCTGCAACAACATGATGCTCGCCATCAACATGGTCGGCGTCTCGGAAGGCTTCCTGCTCGCCCAGAAACTCGGTCTGGACTGGGACAAGCTGCACCAGATCTGTGCCACCGCCACAGCCAATTCCTGGGCGCTTTCCAACTACTGCCCCGCACCCGGCCCAGTTCCCGCCGCACCGTCCAACCGCGACTACGCACCGGGATTTGCCGCCGCGCTGATGGTAAAAGACGTGAAACTGTCGCAGGCCGCCGCCGAGGCCACCGGTTCGCCCACACCGTTGGCCGCCAAGGCGCTGACCTTCTACCAGCAGGTCGTCGACGCCGGCGACGGCGGCAAGGATTTCTCCGTCGTCTTCCGTTGGCTCGCTCAGCAGAAGCGGGACTGAATGTTATTTGCATGGATCGGGATTGAGGTGTAGCATTGCGGCAACGAGACAACGCTCGGCAGTGCGGAAGATTTTGTTGGCCATGTACAACATGCTCCACGAAATACAGGACAAGAACAGCTTCTTGCAGCTTTTCGCCGTCGTATTGTTCGCCGCCCTCATCCCGTTCTTTTCCGCGCTTTCAGTGTTCGGCATCAGGCGCACGGCGACCATCAGACGGGAAGGATTGTTGGCGAACTTCCCGACCCTCACCAAGGCCATCTACTATCATCTGTACCTTAAGGGCGACAACCGGAGCGTCATGACGGTAAAGGCGTCGCGCTACTTCATTCCAATTTTCTTTATCCTGTTGCTGAACCTCTTCATGACAATTGTTCTGCTGGACTTCATGGGGCTGACCGATGCCGCGATCTCTCCCCAGGTCAAGGTGTTTATCCTGTGCGGCGGGCACTGCAGCGAAACGGCCGACCAGGTGCCGTACCAGACGCAGACTTTGGTTGCAGCGGCATACGCCTTCCTCGGCTGGATGGTCTGGACATTCGGAACGATCTTCGACCGCGCCAGCGCCCTGCAACTGTTCCCCTCAACATTCAACCGGCTTTTAATCCGCCTGGTGATCGCGATCCTGGTTGCTATCGTGGTTCGACATCTGGTCGACGCCGCGCCCGGAATCGTCACGGCGTCCGGCCCTGCGCTGGCATTCTTCATCGGCATGTTTCCCGACCGAGGCATCAAGCTGATCACCAGCACGTTCGAGAAGTGGTTTCGTTCCAGCCGGCATTCCGAGGACTTCGACCTCGAATTGATCGAGGGTATCTCGCCGGGCATCACGTATCGACTGCAGGAGATTTCCATCGAAAGCGGGGCCTCGCTGGCCTGCGCAAATCCGTTCGCTATCTTCGACGCTTCGGTCACGCCGATGAGCGAAATCGTCGACTGGATCGCACAGGCGCAGCTATTCCTGCTGCTGAAAGCCGACCGGTTTCAGGCCATGCAGAGCGTGGGCTTCCGTACTATCTTTGATCTGCTTCGGCTGATCAAAGGCACCCCCGGCGTTGCCGCGTTAAAGACGCTGTGTGGTCTGGATGTACCGCAAGGATACGACCTGGCCGCGGCTGTTGAGTCTGACTGCAACTACAAGCGTCTCCGGGAGGTCTACATCGCCATCGGCAATGACGCGGTTTAGTACCCGATCGCAGAGAAGCGCAGGACGCGATTCGCCGCGTGAATCGGCGACTTCAAACATATCGCGACGTATCGCCCCTCTCTGATGGGCGATACTAGCCCCTTATTCCCAAGGCTTGTCTGCCGCCAAATACCGTCGGGCCATGGTTCAGCGGCGGATTTTGTGTCAAGATGAAAGTTACCCCATCCATCGCAATTGGGGCTGTTGGGAGGCGACGACAATGACGGTGGCGGCATTCAAGGCAGCCCGCGATTTCCTGCTGGCGCATCGCACCGATTACGCGACCGCCTACCGAGACTTCCGCTGGCCGGAGATGCAGCACTTCAACTGGGCGCTCGACTGGTTCGATAGCGAACTGGCCAACGGCGACACCGCCCACCAACCCGCCCTGATCATCGTCGGCGACGGCGCCGCCCGCCTGACCTTCGCCGAACTGTCCGAACGATCCAACCGCGTCGCCAACGGCCTCCGCGCCCTCGGCGTCAAACGCGGCGACCGCATCCTCCTCATGCTCGGCAACATCGTCCCGTTGTGGGAGGTCATGCTGGCATCGATGAAGCTGGGCGCGGTGGTGATCCCCGCAACAACCTTACTTGCCTCCAACGACCTCGCCGACCGTTTCGACCGCGGCCAGGCCCGCCATGTCGTGACCACCAGCTCCGAAGCCGGCAAATTCGACGGAATGGACAGCCGCCTGACCCGTATCGCGGTCGGCGATCCGGTCGCCGGATGGGACCGCTACGACCGCTTGCTGACGTCACCCGCTGAATTCGAGCCCGACGGCGAAACCAGCGCCGACGATCCGCTGCTGCTCTATTTCACCTCCGGCACGACCGCGAAGCCGAAGCTGGTGCTGCATTCGCATCGATCCTACCCGGTCGGCCATCTCTCGACCATGTACGCGCTCGGGCTGCTGCCAGGGGATATCCATCTGAACGTGTCCTCGCCCGGATGGGCCAAGCACGCATGGAGCTGCTTTTTCGCCCCCTGGAACGTCGGCGCGGCGGTGTTCATCGCCAGCCAGGGCCGCTTCCACGCGCGAACGTTGCTCGATACCATCGCCGCCAACAAAGTAACGACACTGTGCGCACCGCCGACCGTATGGCGCATGCTGATCCAGGAAGACCTGAAATCCATCCAACACAGCCTGCGGGAGGTTCTGGGCGCAGGCGAACCGCTGAACCCCGAAGTCATCGATCAGGTCCAGGCAGCGTGGGGACTGACCATACGCGATTTCTACGGCCAGACCGAGACCAGCGCGCAGGTCGGCAACCCCCCCGAACAGCCGATCAAGCCCGGCTCCATGGGCCGGCCGCTGCCGGGGTTTCGCACATTGCTGCTGGATCCGGACGACCACGAAGCCGAAGAGGGCGAACTATCCCTAGCCCTTGATCCCCCGCCGGCCGGATTGATGCGCGGCTACCAGCAGGACGACGGATCGATCGCCGGCCTGACCGGCGCGGCCTACCGCACAGGCGACGTGGCGTCCCGCGATGCCGACGGATACCTCACCTACGTCGGCCGAGCGGACGATGTGTTCAAAGCGTCGGACTATCGGATCAGCCCGTTCGAGCTTGAAAGCGTGCTGATCGAGCACCCAGCGGTGGCCGAGGCAGCGGTCGTGCCAGCCCCCGACCCGATGCGCCTGGCGATACCCAAGGCATACGTCGCCCTGGTCGGCAGCGCGACCGGCGACCGGGCGACGGCGCTGTCGATCTTCCAGCACCTGCGCACCCGTTTGGCGCCCTTCAAACGCGTCCGCCGGCTCGAGTTCTACGAATTGCCGAAAACGATCTCCGGCAAGATCAGGCGGGTCGAGCTGCGGCAGCTGGAAAATCAACGGGCCGCCGCCGGCACGCGTGAGCCGTCAGAGTTCCGGGAAGAGGATTTTCCAGAACTGAACACGCGCTGAGTTCCACACCGGCCGACGCCAGGTCCGTCGCCCCTACAGGCCTTGCGCGGTGGCTGTTGCGATCGCCGTCCGAATCAACTGCACGCAGTCCTCAAGGTCGTGCGCCGCCAGAGCCTGCAGCGCCCGGGAAATCTGCTCAACCGTCGGATTGTCGCTCGGATTGTTGGTGTGCCCCAGCGCCACCGACCGGTCCAGCATCCGCGTCTGAGCCATTTCCAATGCCTCCTGAGCCGCTCCGGGGCGCCCCGCTGCCAGCGCAGCCTCCGCCGCACGCAGCGCGTCCGAGGGTTTGACGTCCTCGGACAGGTTCGGCGATGGCAGAGGTGACTTGACGATGCCGCCGGCCGCCAAGGCAGGTTGCGCCAACGCGGCGGCCGAAACCGTGATCAGCAACGGGACGAAAAGGACGAAAGCACGCATCGGATCCGGTCTCCTGAACAAATGATTCTGGTAGGACATGGTTACGCGGACAGCTTGACGACCACGCCGGTTGACGAACGTTAAAGCGAAGCTGCCCGGACACAAAGCGTCGCCCGGCGCAGTCAGCGCCAGCGACGGTGGAACCAGAGATATTGGCCCGGATACTCGCGAATCCAGCCCTCGATGATCGTCATGATCATTTGCGTGGCGGCCGCGACATCGATCTGACCATCCGCCCCTCGGGGCAATTCGTAAGGACCAAAACCCTCAATGCGAAAGCGATGGTCCGGCAGGCGGATGACCCTTGCGCCCACCACCGGGCAATCGAACCGCCGCACCAGGCGCGCGATGGACGGATTGGCCTTGCACCGGCGGCCGAAGAAAATGACATCGACGCCGCGGGAAAAATGTTGATCAACCAGCATGCCGAGATGCTCGCCAGCGTTGAGCGCCGCTGCCATCTCTATCGCGGCCTGGGCGCGGGTGCGGATCAGGCGGCCCATCAAGGGCGCGCGGATCCGGATGATTTCCTTCGCCACCGCTTTGTTGTTCGGCATGCGGTAGACCACTGCCGATGGCAGGCCGTGCGCCGGGGCGGCGATGGCCGGCAACTCCCAGTTGGCCAGATGGGCGGCGAAGCAAAGCGCCGGCTTGCCGTCGGTCCGCAACTGGTCGAACAACGGCACGCTGTCGGTCTGGATCCGGCCAAAGTTCGGGCGCGTCAGGTCGTAGTCCCAGATGCGCCCCATGTGCACATATTCGCCTGCGAGCCGACCCAGGTTCTCCCAGGCTTCCCGCAGCGTCGCTTCGATCCAGGCCGCGTCCTTTTCAGGGAATGCGGCGCGCAGGTTGGCCTGCCCGATCCGATGCGCCCGCAGCAACGGACCGACCCGACGCGCGACGGCACCGCAGAAATCCGACGCACGATCGGGGTTGGTGCGGCCGAGCAGCCAGATCAGCCACTTGACCAGGCGGCCCAGGCTCCGCTCGCCGTAAAGTTCCAGTTGCCGTCGCACGCGGATCAGAGTTCGATTACCAGCTTGCCGAACACGTCCCGGGCTTCCAGTCGATCCACGCCGGCGCGGAAATCCGACAACCCATACACCGTGTCGACCACCGGCCTCACCCCGGTCGCGATCCGCTCCAGCGCGCGGGCCAACGCCGACATCGGGGCCCCGAACGACCCGGTGATGCGGTATTGTTGCTGAAACAACTGCATCAAATTCAGGCTGCCGATCGGCCCCGAGGTGGCGCCGCAGGTGACCAGCCGGCCGCCGCGCTTCATCGACAGCAAGGACCCCGCCCAGGTGTCGGCGCCGGTGTGCTCGAACACCACGTCGACGCCCTTCTTCTTGGTCAGTTTTCGCACCACGCCCTCAAACCGGTCCTCGCGGTAGTTGATGACGTGGTCGGCACCGAGCGCGCGGGCTTTCTCGGCCTTGTCAGCAGACCCGACGGTGGTGATGACGGTGCAGCCGATCGACCTGGCGATCCGGATGGCGATGCTGCCGATGCCGGACCCGCCGGCATGCACCAGGACCGTTTCGCCCGGTTCCAGGTGCGCGTTGTCGAACAGCATGTGCTCCACCGTGCCATACGCGACCGCCACGCAGGCGGCATCCTGCATGCTGACCGCATCGGGGATTTTGACCAGCAGTCGGGCCGGGTGGTTGGTCAGGTCCTGGGCGAAGCCATCAACGTGGAAGCCGCGAACCCCAGCCACGTTCTCGCACAGGTTGTCGCGACCACGCAGGCACGCCGGGCAGACACCGCAGGTCAGGGCCGAGAACGGGACCACGCGATCGCCGACGCCAACGTTGGCGACCCCATCACCAACAGCGACGACCTCGCAGGCTGCTTCGGCGCCTACGGTCAGCGGGTAAAGCCGCTTGGCGAACGCCATGCCTCGGAACCCCCAGACGTCGATGTGGTTCAGCCCGACCGCGCGCACACGAAGCTGCACTTCGTTCGCGCCAGGGGCAGGGGGCGTTTCCCGCTCCGTCAGCGCAACCTGCCGGTCGGCGAGAAGCTGCAGCGCGCGGATCATGGCCATTGGGCGCGGGTCCTGAAAGATGTCATAGCCGCCCAGTAATCAGGGTTTGCCGCCGGAGCAATCCCCGGAGTTCGCCGCCGCA
>JAQGHW010000742.1 GCA_028291505.1 Rhodopila sp.
TTCCCGATCCCGCCGGCCCGCGCGAACGCCTGATCCGCTACGTCACCGACCGGCCCGGACACGACTTCCGCTACGAGATCGACCCGTCGCGCAGCGAACAGGCGCTGGCCTGGAAGGCCCCGCACGATTTCGAACGCGGCCTCGCCCTGACCATCGACTGGTACCTGGCCAATCGCACCTGGTGGGAAGCCTTGCGCGCCGCGAAATACGCCGGCCAACGGCTCGGCTCGACCGCGGGAAATACGCCGGGGGACGCCGGGACGCAGGACACGCCGGCGGACCGCGGCACCAGGAATACCGCGGCAGACGACGGTAACAAAAAAACAACAAGGGACGACGGCATCAAGAATAGAAAGGCGGGCGGCGACACGACGACGAAAAAGGAAAATGTAGCATGAAGGGCATCCTGCTGGCCGGTGGTTCGGGAACGCGCCTGCATCCGATGACCCTCGCGGCGTCGAAGCAGTTGCTGCCGGTCTACGACAAGCCGATGGTCTATTACCCGCTGTCGACCCTGATGCTGGCGGGTATCCGGGACATCATGCTGATCTCCACGCCCGAGGATCTGCCCCAGTTCCGCCGGCTGCTCGGGGATGGCTCCCGCTTCGGCGTCCGCTTCGAATACGCCGTCCAGGCAAAACCCGACGGTATCGCCCAGGCATTCCTGATCGGCCGCGACTGGCTGCAAGGTGAGGCCTGCGCCCTGGCACTCGGTGACAACCTGATCCACGCCGATCATCTTTCGACCTTGCTGCGCGCCGCCGCCGCCAGGCCGATCGGCGCCAGCGTCTTCGCCTACCAGGTGCGCGACCCGGAGCGTTACGGCGTGGTCGCCTTCGACACCAACGGCAAGGCGGTCGAGGTGGTGGAAAAGCCCGCCGCGCCAATGAGCAACTGGGCGATCACCGGCCTCTATTTCTACGACAAGCACGTCAGCGACATCGCCCCGCAGATAAAGCCGTCCGCCCGAGGTGAGCTTGAAATAACCGACCTCAACCGCGTCTACCTGGAAATGGGGACGCTGCATGTCGAGAAACTGTCGCGCGGCTGCGCCTGGCTCGATGCCGGCACCCCCGACAGCCTGCTGCAGGCCGCGACGTTCGTGCAGACCATCCAATCCCGCACCGGCATGCTGGTCGGCTGCCCGGAGGAAGTCGCCTTCCGCATGGGCTTCATCGATGCGGCACGCCTACGCGACCATGCCACCCACCTCGGCAAGACCGACCTGGGACGGGTGCTGATGGAACTGGCAGAAGGGGAAATGGAGTGAAGGTCGAAGCCTTGCAGATCGCTGACGTCAAGCTGATTACCCCACCACGATTCAAAGACCCGCGAGGCTTCTTCTCCGAGACCTGGAACCAGGGCCGCTTCGCCGAGGCCGGCATTCCGGGCCCGTTCATCCAGGACAACCACGCCGTCTCCACCGAGGCTGGCGTGCTGCGCGGCATGCATTGCCAGGTTGGCCCCAACGCCCAGGGCAAGCTGGTGCGCTGCGCGAAGGGCGCCATCTACGACGTGGCGGTAGACGCCCGCCAAGGCTCGCCCACATTCGGCAAATACGTCGGCGCCGAGATCAGCGCGGACAACTGGACCCAGATCTGGGTGCCCGTCGGCTTCCTGCACGCCTACTGCACCCTGACCGCCGAGACCGAGGTGATCTACAAAGTCACCGGCGCCTACGACAAAGCCGCCGAACGCGGGGTGATCTGGAATGACCCCGACATCGGCATCAAGTGGCCAGTGGCCGCCGAGGACGTGATCCTCTCCGACAAGGACAAGCTGCTCCCCCGCCTGCGCGACCTCGCGGAGCTGTTTCATGTTTGACCGAAGCCTCGCCGTGACCGCGCCCGCCAGCCTCGGTGCCCAACCGTCATGGCCGGGCGTGTCCCCGCCACCTGCGCACGACAGCCCATCCACAGGCGGTCGGCCATTCTGTGTCATGACCGCGTTCGGCCCGATCACCCACGACTTTTCCGCGGCCGGCGCAAGCCTTGGGTCCTCCGCCAGCCACGACACAGGCCCGCGTCCATGACCGGGCCCATCCTCGTGACCGGCGGCAACGGTCAGCTCGCCTCCGCCCTGACCACATCGGCCGCCTCCGGCACCGTCCGCCGCGTCGGCCGCCCCGACTTCGATTTCGACCGCCCGGAAACGATTGAGGCCGCCTTTCGGACCGCCGCCCCGCACCTCGTGGTCAACGCCGCCGCCTATACCGCGGTGGACGCGGCGGAAACCGACGTCGACGCCGCCTACCGAGCCAACCGCGACGGACCCGCGATCCTGGCGCGCCTGTGCGCCGAGGCGGACATCCCGCTAATCCATGTCTCCACCGACTATGTCTTCGACGGCACCAAACCGGACCCATATACGGAGGCTGATCCGGTCGCCCCACAGGGCGTCTACGGCGCCAGCAAACTGGCCGGGGAGCAGGCCGTGATGGCGGCCGGCGGCAAGGCCATCATCCTGCGCACCGCCTGGGTCTACGCCGCCACCGGCAAGAACTTCGTCCGCACCATGCTGACCGTGGGCAAGACGCGCGACCGATTGACCGTGGTCGCTGACCAGTTCGGTTGCCCAACCACCGCCGTCGACCTGAGCGACGCCATCCTCGCCATTGCCGTTCGGCTGCGGGCGACGGGCTGGCAGCCTGCCTACCACGGCATCTTCCACGCCGCCGGATCTGGCGCCACCACCTGGTTCGGCCTCGCCGCCGCCACCTTCGAGGAAGCCGGCCGCCACGGCGCCAAGGTGCCCGACCTGGCCCCGATCGCCACCGCCGACTGGCCAACCCCGGCAAAGCGGCCCGCGAACTCACGTCTGGACTGCACCAGGCTGCACGACGTCTTCGGCATCCGCCTGCCCCAGTGGCGCGACAGCCTGACCCGGACGGTCGAGACCATCTTCGCCACCGCACCCCCCTGAAGCGGCCCACCCGTCATCGCCCCACCCGCTTTCGCCCGATGCCCTCGGTCCCACCCCAGTCATTGCGGGACGCGAAACGACGCGGCGATCCCGAGACGCACGACAAACGCTCTACCCCCTTGTTTGATCGCATGATTCACGCGCTTCGTGCGAACAGCGCGTCCTGCGGACGACGGACGTTCCGCCCGACGCGATCATGCTCTAACATGCCCCGGGCTTGACCCATGGGGGTCGCTTCGCCTCTCTCAATGACAGCCGGGCAATGACAACCGGGCGGAAATGAAGGGACTGGCGTCCGATGCCGCGGATCATTGAGATCGTGCTTTTCCTGACACCCTTCCTGACCTTTGCCGCGTGGCGGATCTTCTTTCCCTCGCCGCTGCCGCCGTTCTGGCTGATGTGCGGCCTGTCGGCATTCGTGGTCGTGATGTTGGTCGCGTTGGTCTGGCTGTGGCATCTCGATGCCGAGGACGCCCACCAGGCCTATTTTCCCGATGAACTGCACAACGGCCGCATCGTGCCGGCCCGCCCGGGTGAACCGCCATGACACCGCCGGATTTCCTGACCGACCGGGCTCTGGCCAAGGTCTGGGACGCACTGCCCAACGCGCGGGTGGTCGGCGGAGCGGTACGCGATGCGCTGGCTGGCCGGCCGGTGGCGGACATCGATCTGGCCACCCCGGACGCCCCGGAGGCGGTAATCGAAACATTGGGCCGAACCGACGTGAAGGTGGTCCCGACCGGCCTGACCCATGGGACCGTCACCGCCGTGGTGGATGGCCGGGGCTTCGAAGTCACCACCCTCCGCCGCGATATCGAGACCGATGGCCGCCACGCCGTCGTCGCCTTCACCGCGGACTGGCGGCAGGACGCCTCACGCCGGGATTTCACCATCAACGCCATGTCGATGGCGCGCGACGGTTCGGTGTTCGACTATTTCGAGGGCATCCCGGACCTGACGGCCGGCCGCGTCCGCTTCGTCGGCGATCCGGCGACACGCATCGCCGAGGACTATCTGCGGGTCCTCCGCTTCTTTCGCTTCTTTTCCCGATTTGGCCGCGTGCCGCCCGACCCGCTTACCCTGGGCGCGCTGCAAGCCGGCATCCCGGGCCTTGCCCGGCTATCGATCGAGCGTGTCTGGAACGAATTGCGCCGCATCCTGGCCGCCCCCGACCCCTCGGAAGCTGTCGGGCTGATGGACCGCCTTGGCATCTGGGCGGCTGTGGTGCCGGAGGCGTCCGCCGTCTCCCGGCTGGCCGGCCTGCCGCCGGACCCGATCCTGCGACTGGCGGCGATGCTGACCGCCGACCCGCTGGCCCTGGCGACTCGGCTGAAACTGTCGAATGAGGACCGCGACCGGCTGGTGCGCCTGGTGGCAACGCCGCACGCCGCCGGTTCGGACGCGGCGTTGCGCCGGTTGCTGGCGGACCACGAACCGGCCGACCTGATCGACCGAACCTGGCTTGACCGCGACGCCGATGTTCGGCGACGGCTGTCCGCCATGTCCCGTCCGGTGTTTCCGCTGGAAGGCCGCCATGTCGTTGCGCTGGGCATCCCGGCCGGCCCCGCCGTGGGCGCCTTGCTACGCGACGTCCGGCAGTGGTGGCTGGCCGGCGGCTGCTCGGCAGATCGTGCCGCATGCCTGACAAAACTTGCACAAATTGCCCACCTGCCCAAGATGGGAGGAAAGAGGTGAGCCAAATGCCGAATATCGAGATCTATACCCAGTCCTGGTGCCCATATTGTGAGCGAGCCGTTCACATCCTGACAACAAAAGGCGTCGAATTCCGTGAAATCGACGCTCCAGGCGGGTCAGCCGCTCGGGCGGAGGCGAAGCAGAGGTCCGGCGGACGCACCTCCGCGCCGCAGATCTTCATCGATGGCCGCCATGTCGGCGGCTGCGAGGAACTCGCAGCGTTGGACCGGGCGGGGAAATTGGACCCGCTGCTCGGCTTGGCATGAAATATGCTGGCACTCCCTTGATGTGAGTGCCAAACCACGTCATGTGACGTTATCAACATGGGTGCTTGTCAGGGCCGGGAATGATCCACTACCAGTTGCGCTGCGGCCAGGACCATGGATTCGATGGCTGGTTCAATGATAGTGCCAGCTTCGAGAAGCAGGCGAAACGCGGCCTGATCGAGTGCCCGGAATGCGGCGCGACCAACGTGGAACGCGCGCTGATGGCGCCTGCCCTGGCGAAGCGCGACGCGTCGCCGATGCCGGTTGCGGAGCCGTCCAGCACGGTGCAAGCACCAGCGACACCGGAGAAAACCACCAGTGTCCGTCTGCCGGCGCAGATGGTGGCGGCTTTGCAGCGGATGCGGGCCGAGGTCGAGAAAAGCTGCGACTATGTCGGCCCGGATTTCGCCGATCAGGCGCGGGCGATGCACCGCGGCGAGGTGGAGCCCAAGGGCATCTATGGCGAGACCACCGACGAACAGGCCGAAAGCCTGGCCGAGGAGGGTATCGCGGTCGCCAAGATCCCCTGGGTGCCACGCGCCGACGGCTAGATCCCTGCCCCCGGCGTCGGTCGCATCGAGCAGATTTGGCATCGTTGCCCATGCTCGACGTTGTAAAGTTTCCCGACGCCAGGGAGGGAACCAACAATGGGCGCGACCAAGATCATGGTAATCCGCCACGCGGAGAAGCCAGACACCTACAACGGACAAGCCTACCATGGGGTCGATGAGACCGGCACGACCTGCGGCACAAGCGGCGCGAAGTCGCTGGTGACCATCGGTTGGCAGCGTGCCGGCGGGCTGATCACCCTGTTTGCTCCACCCTGGGGTCCGAAAGCCCCGACGCTCGGGATGCCGGAGCACATCTATGCGGCTGATCCGGGTTCGGGCGGCGAAACGCCAAGCCGGCGGCCGTTTGAGACGGTTATCCCGGTGGCGGCGATGCTGGGGGTGAGGATCGACGCCAGGCACAAGAAGGACGCCTTTGCCAAGGTGGTGACGGACGCGCTGGGCAAGGAAGGCGTCGTTTTGATCTGCTGGCAGCATGAACTGATCGGCTCGATCGGTCAGTGCATCCTGACCGGCACCAGCACGACTGCCCCGTTCGGCATTCCGGAGACCTGGCCGAACGGTCCGCATGGCGCGCGGTATGACCTGGTTTGGGTATTTGATCGTCCCTCCGGCACCGGGGCGATCACCGGCTTCACGCAGTTCGCGCAGATGCTGCTGCCGGGCGATGCGGCAGCGCCTTTGGGATGAACGGTGCGATGGCGGAACCGAAGCTTTGCTATGTCGCACTGATTTCTCGCGATGTGGCCGCCGCGTCCCGCCTGCTGGGCGAAGTACTTGGGTTGGCGTGGTCGGTTTGCCCGACCGAGGACGGTGTCGTGCCGGTGTTCGCCGCCGGCCAGGCCGCGCTGGCGCTGTTCGCCCCGGGCGATCGTTTCGTGGACGGGGAAACGCGCACCGGGGTGCATCATATCGGGCTGGATTTTGGCGACCGAACGCCCGCGGTCGCGCCGGCAGGCGTTCGGCCGGGGCTGGGTGGTGGGGTCCGGCAGGCACTTGCCGTCGCCGAAACGGTTGGGGTGCGGACGTTCATGACCGGCCCGCTGGATATCGCGCGCAGTGGCGGGTCGTTTGTTGAACGGATCGACCATCTGGGCATCGCCAGCGCGGATAACCAGGCAGCGATCGCGGTGTTCTCCGGCCGGATGGGACTGCCGGTGGAAAGCCAGCAAACCGATGTGGAAGTGGAGACGGCGATCGAGACCTTCACCTCCGACAAGTATGGCGTGGTTGCGCATTCCCGAGCGCCGCGGGTGGTGGGGGGATTGCGTGTCGCGTTCCTGACGGCGGGCGATTGCGAGCTGGAGTTCCTGCAGAATTTCGATCCCTCGCACGGTGTGGCGTTGCGGCATGGGGCGGCGGGAACCACGCGGCAGGATCAAGGTGCGATCACAAAGTTCATCGCGGGGCATGGGGCCGGGCTGCATCACGTGGCACTGAAAACGCCGGATATCGATGCGACATTGGCGGCGCTGGAACGGTCGGGCGCCCGGCTGATCGATCGGGTCGGACGGCCGGGGTCGCGACGGGCGGCGATCGGGTTTGTCCATCCCGGCAGTTTCGGCGGGGTGCTGTTCCATCTGGTCCAGCGGCCGTTCGTTTCTTGATGTTGGGGAGTTGGTTTCAAAAGGAGGGGCCTTGCTAAGGCGATCGCATACAGCCCGAGCTTCATTTCGGTGGTGGCTATTGGTAAAAGCTGGCCAACAGACGTCATCTCGCCATTCCACACCGGCGGGGCTGCCCGGTACGGGATTCTCAACACGGAGAAGTTCGAGGGCCACGAAGGGCCGCGGAGGAGCAGAGCCGCACCGGCCGATGAAGCGCCACAGGTTACTTCGGGACCATGGGATGGAAGACCGTTACTTCTCACGGATTATTGCTTATGAAGTCTCATGCCCTGAGGGCTTCACCCTGTTTGCTTCACGCGATTGCTGTCTGACGCTAGGCTTTCCCCTGGTACGAAAGGCCCCGGACCCATGTTGAAGACTTGCGATTTGATTGTCGTCGGCGGCGGGCTGGTGGGCGGCGCCATTGCCTGGGGGGCGCAGGCCAAGGGGGCGTCTGTCGTCCTGCTGGATGAGGGCGACATCGCTTATCGAGCGGCGCGCGGTAACTTTGGGCTGGTGTGGGTGCAGAGCAAAGGCGCGGGCATGGCGCCTTATGCCCATTGGACGCGGCGGTCGGCGGCGTTGTGGCCCGACCTGGCGGCCCGGCTGCACGACGCGACCGGCACCGATACGGCTCTGCACCAACCGGGCGGACTTGCCTTCTGCCTGTCGGACGATGAGTTCTCGCAACGAGAGTCGCTGATCCGCCGGATGCATAACGAGAGTGGTGACATCGGCACCCGCATGGTATCGCGCGAAGAGGTCCGAACCATGGTCTCCGGGCTGGGCGACAACGTTACCGG
>JAQGHW010000776.1 GCA_028291505.1 Rhodopila sp.
GGTCGCGCTCCAGCAAGGCGAGGAATGGCGCGAGCGCGGGATCTGCCTCCGGTTCGGTCACGGCGTGAACACTCACGATGCCGCCCTCGACCCGAAATGCGATGCGCCCACCGTAACCGACCCCCAGCGCGTTGCGGATAACCTTGGGTACAGTGGTTTGGCCCTTGGCGGTGATGGTGCAAACCTCTTCGATTGCGGGCATGGCTGGTCTCCTGTTTGGAAGATGTAAGGTGTTCTCCTTACCATTGCCAGTTCTTTCACGGTCGGTCGAACCGCCAAGTCGCCAATGCTTCGACGGGACGAATCCGCCGCCCGACCCTGGTCATCCCTGATTCTTTTGGCGTTTTGGCGTCTTGGCGGTTCACTGTCCGGTCGCGCTGCGAACCGCGTATGGTGCTAATTCCAGATGCGATTGCCCTGCGCTACAGGCTTTGCCGTCTGGGCAGGGGCGCGGCGGACGGTTATAGGACGCTGACAATGAAACCTCCTCATGGCAACCGTCCCGGCGGCTCTTCTCGCCCTCCCTCCGATCGGGGTCCCTATCGGGGGCCGAGCGGACATGCGCCTCGGCCACCCGGACAGGGCAGTGGCGGGGCGCCACGCTCGGATGCACGCGCGGGGTTTGGCGGCAGCAAGGCGGGCGATGCCGTTCATCGCGACCACGCGAAGCCGCGACATGACGGGCCACGCCATGACGGACCGCGAATGGGCGGCCCGCGCCAAGATGGCCCCCGTCCCGCGGGTCCGCGGCACGACGGTCCGCGCCCCGGGGCGAAGCCGGCCGCGCATGGCGGTGCACCACGCGGCGAGTTTCAGCCGCGTCCGCCCAGGGATGCGGCGCCGCAGCGTCTCTCCGAACCGGGGCGTTTCTCCGAACCGGGGCACCGCCTTGCGGCTCCCGGGCGTCATCGTGAGCCTGATGGTCCGCGTGCCTCGGTCGATGCGCCGAAGGGCACTGTCTGGCTGTATGGGCATCATGCGGTTGCCGCCGCGCTGGCCAATCCGAACCGCCGGCTGCGTCGTCTGCTGTTGACGGACGAAGCCGAAGCGGCGATCAGCAAGCAGCTTCCCCCGCCCTGGGCGGTTTCGCCGGAGCGGGTTGATCGGGGACGGCTGGATACGCTGCTTGGGCGCGACATCGTGCATCAGGGTGCGGCACTGCTGGCCGATCCGCTGGCGCCGCCCAGCCTGCAGTCGGTGTTGGAGAAGCCCGGGGTGATCATCGTGCTGGACCAGGTCACCGATCCGCGCAACGTCGGCGCCATCATGCGTTCGGCGGCCGCGTTCGGGGCCGCGGCGGTGATTACTCAGGACCGCAACGCGCCGGAGGAAACCGGTGGGCTGGCGAAGGCGGCTTCTGGCGCGCTGGAGAAGATGCCGCTGCTGCGGGCGGTCAACATCGCACGGACGATCATCGCGCTGAAGGCGGCGAATGTCTGGTGCATCGGGCTGGATGCGGCCGGCAAGGCACTGTCCGGGCCGGCCTTCGCCGACCGTCGCGTGGCGCTGGTGTTGGGTGCCGAGGGCGAGGGCCTGCGCCGGCTGACTCGCGAGACCTGCGACGAGATCGCCGGGCTGACGATCAAAGGTGCGGTCGAGAGCCTGAATGTGTCCGCCGCCGCGTCGGTCGCGTTGTATGAGCTGTCGAGGCGCTGATGTTTGATCCGGTTCCGGCTGCGAAAGTGTTGCGTGGGGTCAGACGGGACAGGGTCGTGGTATCGGGTTTGCCCGCCGCGATCGCGCCCCGCACCAGTGCCGAGGGCGCCGCGGTGCAGTACGCGCTGGCGGAACTGGCCGGTGCGGTTCCGCCGGTGGGGTTCAAGATTGGCGCTACCGGCAAGCGGATGCAGGTCTATCTTGGGATCGATGCCCCGATCGCCGGGTTCATGCGGGCGGAGGACGTGTATCGCGGGCACGCTGAGTTGCGCTTCGCCGACTTCATCAAGCCCGGCGTCGAATGTGAGGTCGCGGTGCGGCTGGCGCGTGATCTGCCGCCCGGGCCGTGTTCCTTGGAGCAGGCGTTGGCCGCGGTGGGCGACTTCTTCGCCGGCATCGAAATCGTCGAGAACCGCTATGGCGACCTGAAGGCGCTGGGGACGCCCACGCTGGTGGCGGACCAGATGTATCATTGTGCCGCGGTGATCGGTGATCGGCACGGGCTCGACTGGCGGGCGCTGGATATTGGCGCCCTACGTGGCCGTATCAGTCTGGAAGACGGCACCACGGATGAGGGCGTGACGACGGATCTGCTCGGTCACCCGCTGGCCGGCCTGGCATGGCTGGTGGGCTCTGCAGAGGCGGCGGCATTCGGCGGCCTGAAGGCGGGCCAGGTGGTGATGCTGGGCAGCGTGACGCCGCCGGTCTGGCTGAGCGGACCGGCGATGGTCACGGTCGCCTTTCCGCCGCTGCCACCGGTGACGGTGCGGCTGCGCTAGAGCATTTTTAGGCTGACTGGAAACAGTCAGCATGCTCTAGGCCATTGTTTTCACGAGCAACTTTATCAGCCGGACTGTTCCAGTCAGGCTGATGTTGCTCTAGCCCCGGGTTGGACGCAGGGTGTCAGACCGGCGGCAGGTGCCGATGCTGTCCGAGCCCGCGGATCGCCACGTCGAGCGAGCGAACGGAGCGTTGCCAGAGACCACGGAACAAGTCCGCGATTTCGTGCGCGATCAGCCGGTTGCCTTCGATGGACATTTCCATCGCTTCGGCGCAGTTGGTCCAGAAATCGGGTTCGTGCATGTCGGTGTTCCTTTCGATCCAAATCGGAAAGGACGCTTCCACCCTTGTTGCGATGCAACATGAGACAGTACCACAGCCGTTTCAACTGAAAAACCCGCCGGTAGCTGCGCTAGCCTGGTAGTATCGCCCATCAGAGAAGGACGATACGTCGTGATTTGCTTGAAGTAGCCGATTCACGCGGCGAATCGCGGTCGCTTTGCGACTCACGCTTCTCTGCGATCGGGTACTAGCCGGGCATTTTCGGGAAGCTTTGGAGGCCACCAACGGTCGCCCAGGGCATCGCGGCTTCGCAATAGATCTGCATGGCGGGCTTGACCCAGCTGCGGTCATCGAGCGTTCCGACAGGCACCATCGTCAGTTCGGCCATGGCATCGGCCGATTGTGTGATTGTCGATCCACATTCGGGGCAGAAATCGCGATGCGTCGCACTGCCGCTGTCGCCGGCATCGGTAAAGCGCCTGGTTATTCCTGTGATGGTCAGACTGGCGGTCGGAACGGCGACGACTGTCCCGAAGGCACTGCCGGTGCTCTTCTGACAATGGCCGCAGTGGCAGATCCCGGTGAACACCACGTCGGCCGCGGACGTATAGGTCACCTTGCCGCAGCGACAGCTTCCCTTGATCTCTGGCATCGTGAACTCCCCCTTTATTTGTATTGGGGGAGAAGGATGTCACGACTGCCCGGAGATTTCCAGGATCTATGGATAAAATCTGACGGAAAGAACCGTCATATTTATCCACTAGCTTTTGATTTGGTGGGCCGGTTCACCCCACGCTTGGGAGTCAAGCGTTGGGATCGGACCACTAGCGCTTCTTTACACGAGTTTCGCTTCGAACGGCGGCAGCAGGTCTGGGGCCTCGAACTCGATGACCCACAGGTCGGGGTCGAACTTCACCTGTCTGGCGATGTAGGCGTCCGCGGTCGCATCGTCGACGGGTCCGGGTCCGGTCGCGCGCATCCAGGCGAGTTCACCCTCGGCTGACCGCAGTTGCGAGAGCACGGACAGACCCTCCCTGCCCCGCAGGACGACCAGCACGCCGCCGGCGTCCGGATCGCCCTTGCGGATCACCGCGCCGAAACGGCCGCCGGCGTTGCCCATGCGCAACGCCATGCTGACCCAGATCCCGGCCTTGATCCGGGGTTCGCTCATCTGCCGATGATGCGGCGGGCGATGGCCATGCGGTGCACCTCGGATGGCCCTTCGTATACACGCATTGTCCGGACCTTCTGTGCCATCAACTGGAGTGGCAGTTCCTTGGCCATGCCCATGGCGCCGAACGCCTGCATGGCGTGGTCGACGACCTCGGTTGCCATTTCTGTGGCGTATAGTTTCACCATGGAGGCTTCGGTGCGGACGTCGCGGCCGACGTCGGCCTTGGTGGCGGCGTCGTACACCATCAGGCGGCAGGCATGGATTTTCACCGCTGCGTCGGCGATCCACCACTGGATGGCCTGGCGGTCGGCGAGGCGTTGGCCGAACGTCACTCGTTGTTTGGTGTGTTCCACCATCATGTCCAGGGCGCGGCGGGACATGCCGATGCACCAGGCACCCATCTGCAGGCGGCGCACGGTGAGGCGCAGTTGCATGGGCGCGTAGCCTTTGCCCTCAACACCGAGCAGTTGGGTGGCGGGGATGCGGCAGTCCTCGAAGACCAGTTCGTAGGTGCGCTGGCCGCCGATCATGGGGATTTCGCGCTCTATGATGAAGCCTTTGGTGCCGCGCTCGACGATGAAGGCGGTGACGCCGTCGGCCCGTTTGCCCTCACCGGTGCGGGCCATGACGATGACGAAATCGGCTTGCGGGACGCGGCTGACCCAGATCTTGCGGCCGTTGATGATCCAGTCGGTGCCTTGTTTCACCGCGCGGGTGGTCATGCCGGCGGGGTCGCCGCCGGCGCCGGGTTCGGAGATCGCGATGGCGGAGTGGGCTTCGCCGCGGGCGTACGGTTCCAGGTATTTGGCGCGCTGTTCGTCGTTGGCGACGGCGATCAGCATGTGGAGGTTGGGGCTGTCGGGGGGGAAGGTGAAGGGGACGCAGGTGCGGCCCTGTTCCTCGTATACGCCGGCCAGCGCGGCGTATGGCAGGTTGGCTCCGCCGTATTCCTCCGGGACGTCCAGGCCCCAGAGGCCGAGTTCCTTGCACTTGGACAGCAGGTGTTGTTCCTCGTCCGGTGGGAGGCCCGATTTTTGGCCGGACATTTCGCGGGCGAGGACGCCTTTTTCCAGCGGGATGACGTCGCGGTCGATGAATTTGGCGACGAGGTCCTGGAGCATCCGGTGCTCTTCGGGGAGTTCAAACATTACGTCGTGTCCTGGTTGGTCGGGTGGCCGAGATGGAAGCATGATCCGGAGGTGCCGTCACGGTGGCATGGGGCGACCGCGGGTGGGCGACGGTCAATGCGTTACTGCCTGAAGAGGACACCTCATGGTGAATGTGATATGACGTTATTGGACATTTTTGCCTTGGAGTGTGGAACATGCCGATCGATTGGAGTGGCTGCCCCGCTGTATGCGCCAGGCCCGGATACCTGTCCGGCAGACCAGCGCTGCGGGACGATCCGCGCGTGCCGCCAGAAACCATCGTGGAAAACATGGACGCGGGCGAGACGGCTGAACAGGTGATCGAGAACTTCGGGTTGCGCACCGAGCTGCACGACGTGCTGGCCGTTTACGACCATGCGAAGCGGCAGCGTGTCCAAAGTCCTGTTTGACGTTCACGTTCCGAGGTCCGCATCCCGTTTCCTGACTGGCCATGCCGTCGTGTTCGCCGATCAGCGCGGTTGGCACCTTTCGGTCGTATCTTGTGAAAACTGCAAACCACTGGAACCGCTTGATCAGAGATTAGAATCCGAAACTCTTGATTTCTGAACTGCCACGACACGGGCTGGCGACAGTGCTGCCCAACTGCCGTATGATGGATAACGTCCGCTTGGAGTCTCTCGTGGCCGGGAAATCACTCTTTCGGCGGTCGTCACATGTAGCCGCCCTTCTGTCATATGGGTTGGTGCTGTCCGTCACCCCGACGCTGGGGCAGACTGATCCGCA
>JAQGHW010000802.1 GCA_028291505.1 Rhodopila sp.
CGTCGCGCATTGACCTTGTCCGACACCACACTCAGGCCCTGGTGGGGCATCCGGACTACATCTTCAATTGGATCTTCCTGCCAAGCTGATACCGTCGCACGTGGCGCTGTTGCATGGATCGACGAGAAGGTCGCAGCGAACGCAGCCCCATCTGAGTTCATTTGATCCGGACGGAGATCGGGCGTCCCAGTTCTTGCATCTGGTTCAAGACATGAACGGCGACGCCAACTTCGGTGGCACGACGCCCGTCCTTGCGGAATCGTAACCCATCCCCGATCAACTGCTTGTAGCGCCCGATGGCGGTCTCAACCCGACTGCGCTGGTTGTAGCCCGACGCCTTCTGCCACCCCATCCTACCCCTTTGGGCAATGCACTGGCGGTCGCGTTGTGTGGGCGCGGTCTCAGCCATCTCGCTCTGCACTGCGGTAGCGCGTGGTGGCACGATGACCTCAGCATCAGGATCGCGGTCGATCACGGCGCGGTAGACGTGGTTCCTGATCAGACGCGGCGTCGCCGGTGAACGAGGCTACGGGCCCTTCGACCTGGTCGAGCGATGGGCCTACCTGGGATGCATCATCGACATCGTTCGTCGTCAGCGTAGCGGCGACAATCTCGCCCGTGTCAGCGTCCACGCCGATATGCAGCTTCCGCCATGATCGGCGTGCCTTCGTGCCGTGTTTCTCGACCAGCCATTCACCGGCGCCGCAAAGCTTCAACCCGGTGCTGTCCACCAAGAGGTGCACGGGCTCGCTACCACCGCCGCGGCCGGATCGCGATCGCGGCACATCCAACGTCCTTGCCCGCCGGCTGAGGGTGGAGAGTGGTCGGGAACCGCCAGGGTGAGCCCGAGAAGATTGATGATCGAGCCGATCAATCCTTCGGTCTGGCGCAGAGCAAGCCGGAACACGGCCTTCAACGTCAGCGCTGTCAGGATCGCCAGCGGCGAATACCACGGTTGGCCGCCGCGGGTTGTCCGCGGCGCCGCTCGCCAGGCCACGATCGCTTCCTCAGTGAACCAGACCGTCAAGCTCCCACGCTGCCGCAGGCTCGCGTCGTAGGCCCCCTCCCTCGCGTGCTCGGTCGCCCAGTTCGTCACCTTGCGCTTCTGCTTTGGGATATGGTGGCGGGGGTCGGCGTTGGCCTTGAACGGCATCGTGGATTCCGCATCAGCAGGGGGTGTCCTCCTATCCCAACACGCCACCGATCCCGACGGCCGATCCATGCAACACCACCGGGCAATGCAGAGACGATGGCACGGATCGAAGACATAAGAAGCCCAGAATTGGGCCGTCCGATTCTCGCGAAACGGGGGAGTATTGTTCGGACCCTACGCGGTTCCCCATGCCGGCGGATTGGTTAGACAGGCTTCCGGATCAGGCGAGCCGACCGGTTTGCCGGTGGCGAAGGCGGCCAGGGCGGCGGGATAGATGGCGTGCTCCTGCCGCAAGACGCGTTGCGCCAGGTCGTCCTCGGTATCGGCGGGAAGCACGGGCACGGCGGCCTGGGCGAGGATCGGACCGGCATCCGTCTCCTGGGTTACCAGATGGACGGTGCAGCCGTGCAGTTTCACCCCGGCCTGCAGCGCACGCGCATGGGTGTGCAGGCCGGGAAAGGATGGCAGCAGGCTGGGGTGGATGTTCAGCATGCGGCCCTGCCAGGCTTGCACCAGAAGCGGAGTCAGCAGCCGCATGTAGCCGGCGAGGCAGACAATCTCAATGTTGGCCGTCTGGAGCATGGTATCGATCGCGGCTTCATGGGCGGCGCGGTCGGGGCCGAAATCTCGATGATCTACGGCCTCGGCGCGGATGCCGGCTAGCCTCGCGGCGCGAAGGCCGGCGGCGTCGGGGCGGTTGGAGAGAACCAGGTCGATGCGGGCGGGAAACGCGGGATCCCGGGCCGCCGCGATCAGCGCTGCCATGTTGGAGCCACGGCCGCTGATCAGGATGGCGGTGCGGGGTTTCACGTCAGCCAGCCGGCGGGGGGATCGATGTGCACGCAGGCCGGGCCGGCAGCCGCCTGGATCACGCCGATGCGGGTGACGGTCTCGCCGGCTGCCTGCAAGAGGCGGGTCGCAGCGTCGGGGTCGGCGACGACCAGGGCCATACCGACGCCGCAGTTGAAGACGCGCAGCATCTCGGGCGCCTGAATGTTACCGGTGCGGGCGAGCCAGCGGAACACCGGCGGGACCGGCCAGGACGCGGTCAGCACCGCCGCCATGTTATCCGGCAGCGCCCGCGGCAGGTTGCCGGGCAGGCCGCCGCCGGTGATGTGCGCGGCGGCCTTCAGCAACCCGGCCTGGTGGAGGGCCAGCATGGAGCGCACGTAGATCCGGGTCGGCGTCATCAGCGCCTGGCCCAGTGTTTGATCTGGCGCGAATGGCGCGGGATCGGTCCAGGCCAGCCCGCTGGCCTCGACAACGCGGCGCACCAGCGAGAAGCCGTTGGAATGCACACCGGAACTGGCCAGGCCGAGGATCGTATCGCCGGCCTCGATCACACGAGGCAGCAGGTTGCCGCGTTCCGCAGCACCTACGGAGAACCCGGCCAGGTCGTAGTCGCCTTCGGCGTACATGCCGGGCATCTCGGCGGTCTCGCCACCTACCAGGGCACAGCCGGCCTGGCGACAGCCGTCGGCGATACCGGCGATGACCGAGCGGGCCTGGTGAGGCGAGAGTTTGCCGGTGGCGAAGTAGTCAAGGAAGAACAGCGGCTCCGCACCCTGCACGACCAGATCGTTGACGCACATCGCTACCAGGTCGATGCCGACGGTGTCGTGCAGGCCGGTCTCGATGGCGATCTTCAGCTTGGTGCCGACGCCGTCGGTGGTGGACACGAGCACGGGATCGGTGAAGCCGGCGGCCCGGAGGTCGAACAGCGCGCCGAAGCCGCCCAGGCCGCCCATCACGCCGGCGCGGGTTGTCGCCTTGGCCAGCGGCTTGATCATCTCCACGAGGGCGTCGCCGGCTTCGATATCGACGCCGGCGGCGCGGTAATCCAGGCCGGTCCCGAGCGGCGGCGCCGGATGCTTTCCTTGGTGATCCGCGCTGGTCATGCCAAACCCTTATACCCTTGGCCACTCGGTGGATGGAGGACGACAGAAACCATGGGCGGGGTATCGATTGCAATCCACCCGGTGGTGCACCAGGCGGCCGACGCGGTAGCCGACGGGATAGCCGACGCGGTAGCCGGCCGGGCGGGGCATCCTTGGGGCTGTGCGATAGGAGCGGGGTTGCATGCCTGATGGTTTGCCACCCAACCGGGCAACGACCGCCCGCCTGGTGAACCCGGCCAACATCATCACCTTTGGCCGGCTGTGTGCGGTGCCGCTGGCGTTCTGGATGGTGCTGGTGCACCGGATCGACGACGCCTTCCTGCTGTTCGTCGCCGCTGGCGTTTCCGACGCGCTGGATGGGTGGCTAGCTCGGCGATACGGCGGCAATGCGATCGGCGCGTTGATGGATCCGGTGGCGGACAAGGCATTGCTGGTGACGATGTACATCACCCTGGCAACGGTAGGCGCACTGCCGGCGTGGCTCGCTATCCTGGTGGTGTTCCGGGACCTGCTGATCGTGGGGGGCATTTGCGTGCTGGCTGTGCTAGGACATGCGGTGACGATCAGGCCATTGTACATCTCCAAGCTGAACACCGTGGTTCAGATCCTGCTGATCGGGGTCACCCTTTTGCAGGGCGGTTTCGGCTTCGGCATCCCAGGGTTGGCGGATGTGCTGACCTGGTGCGTGATGGCGACGACACTCGCCTCGGGCGCGACGTACGTCTGGAAGGCAGCACGTGGTGAGTGAACTGGGAGAATAGAGTGCCGGCAGCGGACCAGAACGAGTTCATCGCCGAAGTGCCCCCGGAACTGGTGCCCCCGGAACTGGCTGGGGTGGCGAAGCCCGTCTTCCATGCCACTCGGGCACAGCGGATCGCGCTGATCATCGGCCTGCTGGTGGTGCTGTGGCTGGCGTTGCAGCTTTTCGCGTCGGTCCTGGCACCTTTCGCGGCGGCGGCGGTGATTGCCTACGCGCTGGATCCGGCGGCAACACGGTTGACGCGGCTGGGCCTGCCGCGCGGGCTGGCCGCCTTGGTGATGATCCTTGGGGTCATCGCGGCGGTGCTGCTGTTCGCGCTGCTGCTGTATCCGCTGGTGATCGTGCAGATCGGGCTGCTGGTGAACCGCATCCCGCAATACGCGACGCTGCTGCAAGGCTGGGCGCGGGAGGTGCTGACCCACCTGCAGGAGAATTTCGGTCCCGACGTGGTGAACGACAAGCTGCGCGACCTGGTCAGCGGCCAGGCGGGGTCGATGCTGAGCATCCTGCTGTCCACGGTCACCGGCCTGATCGGCAGCAGTTTCGCCATCTTCAACCTGTTGTCGCTGGCGGTGGTGACCCCGGTGGTTGGCTTTTATCTGCTGCGGGACTGGCCGAAGGTCGTGCGGATGATCGATTCCTGGCTGCCGTACCGGTACCGGGATGTGATCCGGGCGCAGGCGCGGGAGGTCGATCGTATCCTGTCCGCCTGGGTGCGCGGGCAGGCGCTGTGCTGTCTGTTCCTGGCGCTGTATTACGCTGCCAGCCTGACCATCGCAGGGCTGGACCTGGGGCTGATCGTCGGGCTGACCGCGGGGCTGCTGTCGTTCATTCCCTATGTCGGATCGATCACGGGAGGGGTCACCGCGATCGGCCTCGCGCTGGCGCAATTCCCGCACTGGCGCGGGGTAGCGGTGGTCGGCGGTGTGCTGGTGGTCGGACAGATCCTGGAGGGGTATGTGATCTATCCACGGTTCCTGGGCGACCGGGTGGAGTTGCCGGCGGTCTGGGTCATTTTCGCGCTGTTCGCCGGGGGTGCTGCGTTCGGTTTCCTGGGGGTGATGCTGGCGGTGCCGGTGGCGGCGACGATCGGTGTGCTGGCGCGGTTCTGGTTGCGGCGGTATCTGGCCAGCCCGTTGTATTACGATCCGCCCTCCGTCTGATGCCGCTCGAACGCCTGCAACTGCTGCTGCCGTTCCCGCACGCGCCCGGCTATGATTCGCGGGATTTTTTGCCGGCGGCCTCTAATCGGGAGGCGCTGGCGTGGCTCGGCGTCGATTGGCCGGAACGGCGGTTGGCGCTGTGGGGACCGGCCGGCTGCGGCAAGTCACATCTGCTGCACATCTGGGCACAGAAGGTCGGGGCCAGGATTCTGGCCGGCCAGACGCTAACCGATCAACCGGGGACCGACCAGGCGGTGGGAGGTTTGGCTGCGATGCCGGAGAATGCCGCGGTGGTGGTGGACGATGCGGATACCGTGGGGTCGGAAACGCTGCTGCTGCATCTGCTGAACACGGCGCGGGATCGTGGGCTGCATGTCCTGCTGTCGGCGCGTACGCCGCCGTCGCGCTGGCCGGTGAGCCTGGCCGACTTGTCCAGCCGGCTACGCGCCATCACGGCCGTCGAAATCCGGCCACCGAGCGACGATCTGTTGACGGGGCTGCTGATGCGTTTGCTGTCGGACCGGCAATTGAGCGTGGCGCAATCGGTGCAGGACTGGATGCTGACGCGGCTGCCTCGGTCGCCGGCGGCGTTGCGGCAAGCGGTGGCGCGGTTGGATCGGGCAAGCCTGAGGTCCGGCAAGCCGATCACCGTATCATTCGCCACGAAGGTGCTTTTGGACGACGAATTCGCCGTTGCGGACGAGGATGAAGTTTCCATGTCAGGGGTTGACGCTTGCTCTGACCCGCCGGGCTTCCTGTAGGATGGCAACTCATCGCGCGAAGGGAACCGCATCAATGGTGCTCAAGGCTGACGCTACGGAGCTGATGGAGCGGTCGGGATCGCCCGGCACGAAGCCGGCTGGGGCCAGATCAGTCTCGACCACCGCGAAGCTGGTTCCGGCGGTTGGCAGGGCGCCCTCGGCGGCTGGCCAGCCTGTCGCGACGATTGGCAAGCCGGCGATCGTAAAGCAGCGGCCCGCCGTGAAACAGCAGCCGGCCGAAGCGGCGGTGGCGCTCGACAATCCGGAGCGCTTCATCAACCGGGAGCTGTCGTGGCTGGATTTCAATCACCGTGTGCTGGAAGAGGCGGAAAACGCGCGCCACCCGCTGCTGGAGCGACTGCGCTTCCTGTCGATCAGCGCGTCCAACCTCGACGAGTTCTACTCGGTCCGCGTCGCCGCGTTGATCGGACAGGCGAAGGCGGGGGCGACACTGACCTCGGCGGATGGCCGCACCGCGGTGCAGCAGCTGGCCGATATCAAAGCGCGCGCCGAATCGCTGCTGGCCGACCAGCAACGGATCCTGGGCGAACTTCTTAGCCTGTTGCGTGAGGCCGGGGTGGCGCTGTGCAGTACCAGTACCCTGTCCGACGACGACAAGGGCTGGCTGGAAGCCTGGTTCATGGAGCGGGTTTTTCCGGTGGTTACGCCGCTGGCGGTCGATCCGGCGCATCCGTTCCCGTTCATCTCCAACTTCGGGCTGGTCCTGGCGCTGCACCTGGTGCGGGAGGACGATGGATTGTCGATGCGAGGGCTGCTGCCGCTGCCCAGCCAGATCGATCGCTTCGTTCGGTTGCCCGCTGGCGATGCGGGGGGACCGATCCGGTTCATCCTGCTGGACGATCTGGTGGTGCTGTTCCTCGACCGGGTGTTTCCCGGCTTCCGCATGACCGGTCACGGGCTGTTCCGGGTGATCCGCGACACCGACGTGGAGTTTGAGGATGAAGCCGAGGATCTGGTGCGGTCGTATGAGACCGCGCTGAAGCGGCGGCGTCGCGGGGTGGCGATCCATCTGGAAATCGCCGCCGGGATGCCGCCGGAGTTGCGCGAACTGGTGATCGACGAACTGGACGCAGTGCCCGACGAGATCCACGAGGACCAGCGGCTGCTGGGTCTGGCCGACATGAAGCAGATGATTGTCGACGACCGGCACGACCTGCTGTTTGTGCCGTATACGCCGCGGTTTCCCGAGCGGATTCGGGATTTCGGGGGGGATTGCTTCGCGGCGATTCGGGCGAAGGACATTATTGTCCATCATCCGTACGAGAGCTTCGATGTGGTGGTGCAGTTCCTGCGTCAGGCGGCGCAGGACCCGGCGGTGATCGCGATCAAGCAGACGCTGTACCGGACCAGCCGCGACAGCACGATCGTCAATGCGCTGATCGAGGCATCCGAGGCGGGCAAGTCGGTCACCGCGATGGTCGAACTGCGCGCCCGTTTCGATGAAGAAGCGAATATCCGGCTGGCGCGGCGCATGGAGGCGGCCGGCGTGCAGGTGGTGTACGGGTTCACCGGATTGAAGACTCATGCGAAACTATCGCTGGTGGTGCGGCGGGAAGCGGGGGCGATCCGGTCGTATGCCCATTTCGGTACCGGAAATTATCATCCGATCACGGCGCGTATTTACACCGACCTGAGCTTCTTCACCACTGACCCGGCGCTGACTCGGGATTCCGCGCGTTTGTTTAACTTCATGACCGGGTATGCGCGTCCTGAGATCATGGAGGAGCTGGGTTTCAGCCCACTGACGACTCGGGCAAAGCTGCTGGCGCTGATTCAGAAAGAGATCGCGTTCGCGGGCGAGGGCAAATCGGCGACGATCTGGCTGAAGATGAACAGCCTGACCGACGTCGAACTGATCGACGCCTTGTACGAGGCGTCTCGCGCCGGGGTGAAGGTGATGGCGGTGATCCGCGGCATCTGCTGCTTGCGGCCCGGGGTGCCCGGGCTGTCGGACAACATACGCGTGAAGTCGATCGTCGGGCGATTTCTGGAACACGGGCGTATCTACGCGTTCGGCAATGGCCATCCGCTTCCCAGTCGTCATGCTGGGGTATTCATCAGTTCCGCCGACTGGATGGAGCGAAACATGGACTGGCGCGTTGAAACGCTGGTGCCAATTCATAATCCGACGGTTCACGCCCAGGTGCTGGACCAGATCATGGTGATCAACCTGAAGGATTCGTTGCAATCATGGGAACTGAACGCCGATGGGCTGTGGACCCGCGTCGAGCCCGGGCGCAAGCCGCTGTCGGCGCACGATTACTTCATGACCAACCCGTCGTTGTCCGGGCGCGGATCGGCGCTGCATGGGCCGACCGTGGCGGCTTCCGTGGTGGCACCCCGACGGCCGGACAGGGTAACGCAGGACTAGATTAGCGATGCCCTTCGCCCCGCCTGCCCGACTGCCGCGCTGCGGCGTTGTCGATCTTGGTTCCAACTCCGTCCGGTTGGTGGTTTACGAGGGCCACACGCGCAACCCGATGCCGATCTTCAACGAAAAGGCCGTGCTGCGGCTGGGCCGTGGGCTGCAGACGACCGGGCGGCTGAACGAAGAGGGCATGGCCCAGGCGCTGACGGTGATGCACCGGTATCATGCCGTGGCGCGCGCCATGGGGGCAAAACCGTTCGAGGTTCTTGCGACCGCGGCGGTGCGGGATGCCGAGAATGGACCCGCCTTCGTGGAGGCGCTGCGCGACCGGCTGGCAGGCGTGCCGATCCACATTCTGTCGGGGGTCGAGGAAGCGGCCTACTCCGCGGATGGTGTGCTGTGCGGAATCCCGGCGGCGGACGGGGTGCTGGCGGATATCGGTGGCGGATCACTGGAGGTGGTGCGGCTGGTCGATGGCGCGCGTGGGCCGTCTCAGACGCTACGACTGGGGGTGATCCGGCTGGCGGAGCGATCGGGTGGCGATCCAATCAGGGCGCGGGCGATCGCCGAGGAAGACCTGCAGACGGTGCCGTGGCTGAGCCATGCCGCCGGCAGCGACCTGTACCTGGTGGGCGGTGCGTGGCGTGCCTTGGCCCGGATTCACATGGCGCAGACCGGCTATCCGCTGAACATGGTGCACCACTACACGATCGGGCGGGAGGAGGCTCGGGACCTGACCGGGTTGATCTCCAGCGCGACCCGCAAGGTGCTGGAGCGGTTGCCGGGTGCGCCGCGCCGCCGCATCGACGATCTGCCGTTCGCCGCCGTGGCGCTGCGCCGGCTGTTGCGGGTGACCGCGGTGCGCCGTGTGATCTTCAGTGCGAGCGGGCTGCGCGAGGGCTGGTTCATGCGCCGGATGCCGGCCGAGATCCAGAAGCAGGACCCGCTGTTGAGCACGGCCTGGGAGCTCGCCGCCCGCCATGGCCGCGATCCGTCCTTGCCGCCGGCACTGATGGATTGGACTTGGCCGTTGTTCCCGCAGGAAACCGCGGAGACGAGCCGGCTGCGGGAGGCGATGTGCTGGATGTCGGATATCGGCAGCCACGATCATCCGGAGTTTCGTGCGGAACAGGCGTTTTTGCGGGTGCTGCGGCAGCCGGGGGTGGGGCTGGATCACCACTCGCGGGCGTTCCTGGCGCTGGCGGTGGCACTTCGGTACGAGGCGGATTCGGATGCGGCGTTCCTGCGCCCGTCGCGGCTGCTGCTCGATATCGACAGCGCGAACCGGGCGGAAGTGCTGGGGATCGCGCTGCGTCTGGCTTACACGCTGTCGGCGGGGACGAAGGATCTGCTGGCGGGGACGCGGCTGCGGATCGAGGGGCCTCGGCTGGTGCTGTTGTTGCGGGAGAACAGCGGCGTGTTCGCTGGGGAAAGCGTGATCCGGCGACTGGAACGGCTGGCTCAGGCGGTTGGGCTGCAGGCGGCGGCGGAACGCGATCTGCCGGCGGCGGCGGAATGATCCGGAAGGCGCGGGGGGACGAGGCCGGGGTGGTGCGCGATGTCGTGCTGGCGTCGTACCAGGGGTATGTGGCGCTGATCGGGCGGCCGCCCGGGCCGATGCTGGACGATTATGCGGTTCGGGTCGCGGCGGATCAGGTCTGGGTGCTGGAAGACGCGGGCGAGATCGTTGGCGTGCTGGTGCTGGAGGATGGGCCGGATTGTTTCTTGCTCGACAACATCGCGGTGCTGCCGGGTCGGCAGGGGTTCGGATTCGGGCGGTTGCTGCTGAATTTCTCCGAGGCGGAGGCGGTGCGGTGCGGGTGGGACGCGATTATTTTGTACACCAATGCGCTGATGGTGGAGAATATCGCGATCTATGCGGCTCGGGGGTATGTCGAGCGGGAGCGACGGACCGAGAAGGGGTTTGAGCGGGTTTATATGGAGAAGCGGCTGGAGTCTGGTTAGGCGTTTGGAAAACGTTTCCAGGATAATCTTCGGCGTGTGGCAGCCATCGGCGATCAAACTCGATCCACCTCGCCTACCCGCCTGAATTGAGAATATGGAGCGACACGGCGCCGCATTGGCTTATCGCGCCAGCAAATCGTATACCTTTAACAAACTACGTGAGTGCGCTCGATACCCTGAGCGTTGCGTTCGTGAGGGTCAAATAGGACGACGGACATGTTGCTGCTTTCCGCGAAGGCCCGGCGTTTCATCGACGCGGCGGTCAATGATCTTCCCGATCCGGAGCAGCGCGAGGCGTGGTCTGCCTGGGCGCGAGCGAACCCGGACGTTCGGACCCCTGATGGGCCAACGGACGACCGCGGGGAACCCGTTCCCGTCGGCATCGCCGCAGTCGCCCTGGCTGCGTTGAGTCGCAAAGTGGTTCGGCTGCGACAGCGCCTTGGCGTTGCACTTCTTGACGAAGATGAAATTTCCGACGTTGAGAATGATCTGACATTTATCGACACCGTCGGAGCGGTCCTGATCAAAAAACTCTGAGAAACGTCTGCCCGAAAAGCGGCGTAGGCCCCATGCTGGCCCGCCCGCGGGGTCCCATCACCATCCCGGCGCAACTGCCCCAGACGATTAAGTTGTCGGTTCGCCAAAACCCATTCTAGAGTTCCTTCCACACTGCCGACGTTCAAACAAAGCAGAATAATCGATGGGCAGAGGGCCGGGGGGGACGGATGGTCGAACGAATTTCGTACGATGGGGTCATGGCGGCGCGGATCGACCGGCTGCCGCTGACGCGGGTGCAATGGCAACTCGCGATCCTGGTGGAGGTCACCTGGGGCT
>JAQGHW010000807.1 GCA_028291505.1 Rhodopila sp.
GGTCGCACGCGTGCTGACATAGGCGCCCGCATTGACGGTGATGGCGTCGGCGCCGGTGCCGTTCGCGCTCAGGCTGGCGCCGGCCAGATGCAGCGTGGAGATCGCGAGACTGTCGGTGCCGCCGACCATGTTGACGGTGAGCGAGGCGGTCGGATCGGTGAAGGTTACGTTCTCCAGCGAGTTGTTGAAGCTCTGGAGCTCGACCTGGCCAGCGACGCCGGTGTCGGCCAGACCGAGCTGACCGGTGCCGGTGATGGTGACGTTGGCGGCGGTGCCGTTGAAGATGATCGGCGCGAGGTCCGCATAGGTGAACACCGAACCATCGAGCGCGACGGTGCCGGAGTGTGGTCCGGACGCGGTGTAAATCGCATTAGTTACTTTATAGTTATTGAATATCAATGTTCCATCGACGCCTGGACCGCCGTCCAGGGTGCCGCGGAGCGAGCCCGCCTGCTCCACGGTGAAGATGTTCGCGTTGGTGCCGCCGGTCAGATTGCTGACGCCGGTGAAGGCGATCGAGGCGCTGCCTTTGACCGCGCCACTATTCGCGCCGGTGATGTCCCAATCGGTTTCGTGCGGGCCGGTCACGGTCAGCGTATTGTTGCCGTTGCCGCCCGCGAAAGTAATCGACGGCAGCGCCGTTTTGCCGAACGACGCGGTGTCTACAGTCAGTTTGGTGTCGCCGGTGCCGGATGTAATGTGGATCGAGCTGACATTCGCCGCCGCCACGCTGGCCAGCACCTGCGGCTTGGGCCCTTGCTCGACCACCTGGATCATTTGCACTGTGGTATGATCGCGGCTGGTCGCGGGCTGCGTCACTTCCTGAATGATGACGTCGTGCGCGAGCGGATGCGCCGCGTCGCCGCCCAGTGCGACACTAAGCGGATCGGCGCTGAGGAGGACGCGGGGTTCGAGCGCCTCGAAAACCAGCTTCGCGGCGGCGCGGCGTTGCTGTTTCGTGTTCTGACGCCGTTGCCCGCGATTGGCGGGCGTGCGTGGGCCGGAACCGAGAGGAGAAAACGCCATGTTCGGACGCCTTTGTGTTGATTGTTTCTTTATCGATATTTAGGCGCGCGATGTGCAGGCGGGGCCTGATTGTCGCGCGGACGACGGAGCGGGATCGTTTGAGGCCGAATTAATCTCGAACGTTGCTTGCCCGCTCAAACAAAGAGTGTCGGGGCCTGTTTGGTTCGACCTGAATCAACCAGGCCCCGACGGATACTTTGACGATCAGGCCGCGAGCGCGGCGGGTTCAGCGTGGGTCATCGACATGCGGCCAAGTGATTCCCATTGCCGCAGCGAAAGCAGATGCGCAGTGATCATCGGCAGCCAACCGGCGGCGCGCCATTCAAGGAACACTTCGTCCGGCAGGGCCGCGAGTCGGTCCTCGGCGACAACCATGCAGCCGGAGACGTTGTGCGCCTCGCCCATCACGGTCACGTTGAAGCGGTACTCCACCAGCAGTGACTGCTCTTTCAAAGCCATGCCGAGCGCCAGAGCGATTCTGTGCTGGCGCCGGTAGCGGGTGCAGAATTCCAGCATGTTCTTGGTCAGAACGGTCGGCTCGTCCATATCGAACAGGTTCATTCCTTCTGCCATGGACCAGCACGGCGCGGCGTCGTCAATGCCGAGATGCAGGCGGCCATCGTTGTCGTCGATCAACAGGAACGGATGGCGCCGTACATATAAGGGCAAGTATGCATTCGGCTCCCATGAACCGTCCGGACGGACAAACAGGTTTTCATGGTTACGCAGGCCGACGACGGCGATCGGCTTTGGTGCCTCGGCGTCGGCAAAGACGATGGGATACGACGCCTGAGCGGAGAAAAGCTCCTCCGCTACCAGTGGAATCGCATTGGTTTCGGACGCAAATCTGAAATCGTGGGGCGGCATCAGCCGCAATTCCCGATCCGCGGCGCGATCGAGCATGCGAACGCGATTATAGAACAACGGTGACTGGCTGGACTCGCTCATTATTTTGGTCCTTACTTGAACGGAAATATAATTGACACCGCCGAACGACAACTAACTCTTGCGGGGGTTTCCGCTATTGGCGCGATGCAACGATGTCGATAGTGAATAATTGCACAAGTTTGTCGCGCGATTGTCGCGCCTGTGAGGGTGAATTGTCGCGTCTGTCGTCCCGCGGTAACCAACTTACCGGGTCGAGCGGCCGGTTTCGGCTGGGAAGCATTTGGCGCCTTAGACCAATCGCCCTTGAGGTTGACCCATTCACGATGGATCAACGGCGATCGGTATAAGCCTTTTGTTTGGCACGTGGCCGCTCGCCGATTTGGCCACCGGGGCCGATCCTGAGATACTACCCGGAACGAAGGGGAGCGCGACGCCGTTGAACGATCCTGTCAAGATTGTCCTGGTCGAGGATGAGGCGTTTCAGCGTCAGGTGGTGACCGAATTCCTCGGGAAGAGCGGGCTGCGTATCATCGCGCTCGCTTCGGGGGCCGAATTCAAGCGCGCAGCCGAAAAAAGCATGCCGGACCTCGCGATCCTGGACGTGCATCTGGGTGAATCCGAGGACGGTGTCAGCCTGGCGCGTTGGCTGCGAGCGCGCTCCAGCCGGGTCGGCATCATCATGCTGACCGCGGTGTCTGATCCCGTTGACCGCGTGATCGGCCTGGAGTCGGGGGCTGACGACTACATTCCGAAGCCTTTCGATCCGCGGGAGTTGCTCGCGCGGGTGCGGGCCGTGCTACGCCGCGCCGCCGAAGGGGCTGCTCCGCCGTCGCAACTGCCGCAACAGCGGGTCGGCACCGCGATGCTCGACCTGGAGCGGCGGGTGCTCATCCTGGCCGACGGGCAGGAAGATCCGCTCACGGCGAGTGAGTTCGACCTGTTGCGTCTGTTGGTTGAAAACGCGAATCGGCCGCTTTCGCGCGATTGGCTGCTGGAAGCCACATCCCATCGCGAAGCCGACGTCTTCGACCGCGCCATCGATAACCGCATCATGCGACTTCGCCGGAAGGTGGAAACCGACCCGGGCAAGCCCGAGGCGATCCGCAGCGTACGAGGCGTCGGTTATATGTTCGTGCCACCGCGAGGTTGACCGCCGAAACGAACAGCCTTAGCGGGCCGCGCCGTCAGTTGGTGTGGCGACGCCATACTCCGCAGCGAAACTCGCTCGGGCCGTCCGAACGGTCTCGGCCAGCATGATCGCCAGCCGTTCCGACGCCGGACCCGTGGCGGCGAAATCGCCAGCGCGCGCGGCGGCTTCCACCTGCGAGGCCTGATCCGCCAACATACGAGCGCCGACCATGCGGGCAGCGCCCTTCAGGCGATGCGCCGCCTCGGCCTGTGCCGCAGCGGTTTCAGCCGCTCGTAGCGAGGCAAGGTCCGCCGTGGCCGCATCGGCGAACATCTCGAACAACCGGGACAGCCGCGTGGGATCCGCTCCGAACAGTCCGCGCAATGCCTCCGGATCGAACGCGGCGCCGGTTTGGGGGCCGGGTGGGACGCCGTCGGCGTCGAAACCGGGAAGGAAGCGCGCCAGTGCGCGGGCCAGCGCATCGAGCGAAATCGGCTTCGTCACGAAGCCGTCCATTCCCGCCGCGAAGCAGCGTTCATCCTCACCCTTCAGGGCATTCGCGGTGACGGCAATCAGGCCGCTGCGTTTCGGACCCGCCGCCGGTTCCTCCCGCCGTATGGCACGCGCGACCTGGAACCCATCCAGCTCCGGCATATGAATGTCCAGCAGCACGACGGCATGGCGATGGATCCGCCAGAGTTCGAGTGCCTCCCGCCCGTCCGCCGCGAAGTCGCCCGCTAAACCCAGCAGCTCCAGTTGACGCTCGATCACCTCGCGGTTCACCGGATTGTCGTCGGCGACCAGAAGTCTGGGCCAGTCCTCGTTCGGCAGTGCCGTCCGAGGCGCGATGGGGACGGCCGGCTGGACCACAGGTGGCGACGCGAGGCCAAAGCGCAGGGTTACGATGAAGCGGCTGCCGCGGCCCGCGACGCTTTCGGCGGTCGCCGAACCGCCCATCAGCTCCGCCAGCCGCCGCACGATCGATAAACCCAGGCCGGTGCCGCCGAAGCGGCGGGTCGTGGAGGTGTCAGCCTGACAAAATGGCACGAACAGGCGCGCAAGCTGTGCCGCGTTCATGCCAATGCCGCTATCCTCAACGATCAGGGTCACATACGCAGCCCCCATTTTGATCGTACTGGTGGCGCTGATCCGCACGAAACCGCGTTCGGTGAATTTCAGCGCGTTGCCGATCAGGTTGAACAGGATCTGTCTTACCCGGGTCGGATCGCCATCCATCCAGTCCGGGCCCGCGGTGGCCGGATCCGCGAACAAGGCGATGCCCTTTCGCCGGGCCTGGGGCGCGAAAGTGTCCACCGCGCCGGCGATCAGTCCGTGCAGGCTGAACGGCAAGGCTTCCAATTCCATCTTGCCGGCGTCGATCTTCGAGAAATCCAATATATCGTCGATGATCCTCAGCAATGAATTGGCGCTATCGCGCATCACCGCCACATGGCGCTGCTGGGTGGCGGACAGATAGGTCCGCTCCAGGACCTCCATCATGCCGAGGACACCATTCATCGGGGTGCGGATTTCGTGGCTCATCGCCGCGAGGAAGGTGGATTTGGCCTGGTTCGCGGCCTCGGCTTCGCGGCGGGCGGCTTCGGCGGCGTCGCGTTCGAGCGCCAGACGCTCCTCCTGCACCTTCAGTGCAGTGATATCGCGATACATTCCTAGCCGGCGATTTTCCGGCAAGGTCAGCCAACGCTCCTCGACCCGATTGCCATTCCCGCAATGGAAGTCGACCGGCGATCCGTCGGCGTCCGTGAAGCGCCGCCTGACGCGATCGATATCGTCCTCGATGTTCGCGCAACGGCGCTCCAGGTGACCGCTCTCAAGCATGGCGCGCACATCGTCCGCCGAACATGAGTTGGACGGGATGTCGATCGGCCAGCCGTTGATCCGATACAGTGCGTTGTTCACCATGGTCCAACCGCCATCCGCCTCCGCGAGAACGAGGCCGTCGGTCATGTGGTCGAACATAACCCGCATGATTTCATGCTGACGCTCGGCGCTGGCGCGGGCTTCCCGAAGCTCGTTCTCGTTTCTTATGAAGTCGGTGACGTCGCGGAAGATTCCCAGGGTGCCCCCGTCATCCAGCCGATGGAATCCGCCCTCGGACCAACGTCCGTCGAACGACTGCCGTAGCTTGGGCGTACCGTCGGCACGGGCGAAGCGCGCCAACGCCGCCTCGCGGAAGGCCGCGTCGATCGCGCCACGTTCGAACAGGGAATCCATCATCTTGGGAAACGTCTTCAACCGCGCAATGCGCTCGGGCGTCGACTCCTGAATCCGGAAAAACGATTTGTTCGCGTAAACGCAGACGCCGTCGCGGTCGTACAGCATGACGCCGTCAGTCATGTTGTTGAGCACGGTCTCCATCAATTTGCGTGCCTCGACGACCGCCTGCTCCTGCTGCTTCAGTTCCGTGACGTCACGGTGAATCGCCAGCATGCGGCCGCGCGGAAGCGGCAGCCAGTGAACATCGACCCAGCGTCCATCGGGGGTTTGGCGTACCCGGTGGCGTGGTTCGCGAGCGTTGAACGGGACGAGCATGGCCGCCACGCTATCGTCGATGGTTTCGAGGGGACCCGCGATCTCACCGGCTTCGAGCTGCCACCGGAGGGTGTCCTCCATCGTCTTGAGTCCGCCAGCGACATCGTCGGGAATTCTATTATTTGTACGGAACGAGCGGTTGGAGAACAGAGTCTCGCCGGCTTCGCCGTACAGCGAAACGCCGTCGATCATGCTGTCCAGAACGTCGCGCATCAGACCATGCGCCCGGTCGGTCGCCTCATGCGCTTGCCGCAGTTCGATCTCGCGTTCCCGCAGTTCGGTGATGTCGCGGTGCAGAATGAGGCGTCTGCCGTCCGGCAAGGGAACCCAGCGTATATCGAGATAACGCCCGAAGCGCCGGGTCTCGCGCCGGCTGATGCCGGATTCCAGGAACACCGCCATCCGGTGATCGAGGTGCGCCTCGATCGTCTCGGGGTCGATGGGCACTTCCGCGAACCGGAGCAGCAAACCCATCGCGTCACGCATTGTACGGACGTCGCCGGCCCCGACGATGGGCGGGAAATTGAGTTCGCGGCACGCTGCGTTCATGTGCACCAGCTCGCCGTCCTTGGCGGCCAGCGCGACCCCGTCGGGCAGGTGGTCCAGGATCGCCCGCAGCTGCTCGCCCTCCTGCTCCAGTGCGTCCCGTGCCTGCTGCAGCGCCTGTTGCTGCTGTTTCATCTCCGTGATGTCACGATGGATCACCAGTTGCCGACCGCCCGCCAACGGCTTCCAATGCACCTCGATCCAGTTTTCGTCCGAGGTTTCCCTAACCCACTGGTGCTCTTCCGCGGACGCGAAAATCCGCATTTGCTCAGCGACATCCTGTTCCACGGACGGATGTTTGCGCGGCAGCGCCCCATTCTCGAACTGCCAGCGAAGCGCGCCCTGGATCGACAGAATGTCCTTGAACACCTCGGGCGGAAAACGGTTGATCGTATGAAACGCTGGATTGACGACCAGCGCATCGCCATTGGCCTCGAACAGCGCCACGCCGTCGTTCATGTTTTCGAGCACCGATCGCAGCAGCGCGCGCTCGTGCGATAGCGCCTGGTATCCAGCCTCTCGCTCGTCTCGCAGCCGTGCGCTTTCGATCGCCAACATCGTCTGGTCGGCAAATGTCGACAACACCTCGATCTGCCGTTCGGTGAAGGGCTCCGGCGGGAAGCGAGTTAGGCTAATGATGGCGACAGGGACACCGTCGCGCGGCACCGGCATAGTGAGGATCGCCATCGATCCATCGATATCGCCGCCCGCGGTCTGAACCGGTTTGCGGTCGATCGCAGCGCGTCCCACCGCCGACCCGCGATCCTGCGATACAACCCGTTCGGCGGCGGGCGGCTCCCCGCCATGGCCCACCTCGAAGTGGTAGGCGTTGTCGCGGCGGCGATACAAAAACGCCTGGCCGGCCTGGCAAAGTGTCGCCGCGCTGGCGAGGATGATGCGGAGCACTTCGTTCAGATCGAACGCCGACCGCCCAATCGCCCGCAGCACCTCGTTGACAGCCGCCTGCTGCTCCAACGTCTCACGCAGCTCGATCTCCTGCGTTTTCAGCGCGGTCACATCGCGGACAATGGCCAGCAATTGCCGGTTGGGCATCGGGTGGAAATTGTATTCGGCCCACACACTGTTTGGCATGAGGACGGTGAAGGTCAGGTGGCCGGCAGCCAGGATCGCAGCGCGCCGCTGTTGAACGAAGTCGTCCTCGGGCGTGTCGAAGCCGTAGTCGCCCCGGCGGTAGAGATGCCGCAGAATGTTCTGATGCGAGCCGCCGGGCGTCACCAGCTCGGGCGGCACCGCCAGCAGACGGCCGGTCCGATCGGAATTTTCCAGGATCACGCCGTCCGGGTCCATCAGCACGATCGCGTCGGTGACGTAATTAAGCATGTGTTGCGTCCGGGCGCGTTCCTCCCGCAACGTCTCCCGGTCACGCTCGCGGTCGGTGACGTCCCGCCACAGTGCGAGCCGGCCATCGCCGGACAGGCGGCGCACGGTCAGTTCCAGGCGGCGGCCAGCGGTTCCAGCCCAGATCAATGTGCCGCCCAACGGCTGAGCGAACAGATCGAGAGTGGCGTTGGGATCAGTGAGCAGCCCCCGATCCGCCGCATGTTCCAGAATGTCGGTGAGTCCGGTCCCCGGGCGCGTGAGACGGCCGGGCAGATCGAGCATGGCGCCCAGGACGCTGCTGGTTGTTCGCAGCCGTCGGGCCGCGGTGAACACACAGACACCGGCGGTGAGTTCCGCCAGCAGTACGGATATCAGCGAGTCAGCCTCATCCAGCGTGAGGCCTGCGGCAAGATCGACCATAGCCGATCATGGGGTTCCTATTGTCGCATTGCTATGGCGTACCGGGCGCTGAATTGTCGCGTCTGTAACGCGAGCGATCAGGACGGTTCCGTCAGCGTTCGCGCCAGGAGGGACCGTCCAGAGATCTGGGGGATCATGCCACTTTGGCAAAGGCCAGGTCGGCATTTGAGATCCGATCAAATCGATACCCAAACCCGACACCGAGCGTGCCGTTATAGACTGCGCAAGCGGACGGCTTTCCGCGGCTGGCGGTCTGGCGCGCGAGCGGTCTCCCCCACATTGTGGGCACTCCCTGAACAAGCGCAGGAGAGCGCTATCGTGATGTCCTCCACCAGACCGGTCGACAAAATATCTCTGTTCCCAACCGCGACTCAGGTTCTAGTGTCGTGAGCGAGCCGCGCCGCGCTATGCGTAGGTCAGTACATGTATAGCAAGAAATGTCGTTGTGAGGGAACGGCAAGTAAGGCTTTTAGCACGACCGTCGTGCACAACGGCGTCTCAATGACCGGTCAACAGGGAGGAGTACGGCCATGGACACCATGAGCCGGCGTTCGATATTGGCGGGAAGTGTGTGCCTGGCAACCGCGGGGGGCTTGTTCCGGCCGTATATCGCCAACGCTGAATCGAAAACTGCGACGGTTTGGCAGGTGCAGGGCTTTGTTCCTGAGGAAGACGAGGCCTTCCGCAAGACGGTCGGGGACTACGAGAAAGCCAGCGGCAATAAGATCAACCTCAGCGTCATGCCCTTCATGGCGCTGAACCAGAAGGCGATCTCCGCGATCACCAGCGGCGACGTGCCTGACCTTATCTTCCATGATGCACCGGCGACGATTCTGCCGCAGAATGCCTGGGACAACAGACTGGAGGATGTCAGCGACGTCGTGGAGGCGCAGAGATCCAAGTTCAGCGAAACCGCTTTGCTGAACTCAACCTTCTACAACGGGACCACAAAGCAACGGAGCTTCTATCTGGTTCCGGTCAAGCAGGCCGTCGCACCGTTTCATATCTGGGGCGATCTGGTCGCCAAGTCCGGCTTCAAGCTATCCGACGCGCCGCGGACGTGGGATGCGTTCTGGGATTTCTTCAAGCCGATGCAGGCGGAATTACGCGCCAGGGGAATGCGCAAGATTTATGCCTTGGGGATGCAGATCACCACTGTCGGACCAAACGACGGCAATGGTCTGTTCGCGCATTTCCTGATCGCCAATGGCGGCGAGAAGATCGTTACCAGGGATGGAACGCTTCACACTGATGATCCGCAGGTGCGCGAGGCGGCGATCAGGTCGGTCACCTACATGACGAACTGCTACAAGGATGGCTACATCCCGCCCGAGGCGCTGACCTGGAGCGATGCCGACGACAACAACGCTTACCACGAAAAGCAGTTCGTGATGGATCTCGACGGCACACTGTCCCCCGAACTCGCGATGATCAAGAACAGGAAGGCGTACTACGAGGAGGCGGTGGTGATGGACCTGCCGAACCGCAATGACGGCTCGCCGATGTCGGCCGTGCAAGGTGCGGGCGGTGGCTTCATCCCAAAAGGGGCTAAGAATGTCGCTACGGCGAAGGACTTCATGAAATTCTTCATTCAGCCGCAGGTGATGAACGAGAACCTCAAGAATGGCCTGGGGCGCTGGGTGCCAGTCATACCCCAGATTGTTAAAGACGATCCGTGGTGGACCGATACCAAGAACGATCCGCACCGAGCCACCTATGTGCATGAAGCCGTGCTGGGGCCGACCTTCCCGGCTTTCGGTGGGTTCAACCCAGCCTGGGGCCAGGTGAACGCCGAGCAACTCTGGGGTATTGCTCACGCCGATGTCATCAAGAACGGGATGACGCCGGCCACAGCGGTGGACAAGGCGTTCAAGCGCGCCGAGGCGATCTTCGCGAAATACACATTAGGGTAAGTTTGACGGGACGGATAACCCGATGATGCCCTTCACCAGCCCCTTCGAGTCATTGGCGATCACCCAGCCGATCGCGCCCGAAGGGGATTGGGTCAGCAAGATCGCCGGGCCTGCGTGGCATCGACCGCGTGCGCGGGCCGGGAACATGAAGCGGATGTTCGTCCTTCGCCCCGCCTGAGGCAACGCGAACGCCGCTCTCAGCTCCAACCAACGCGGCTGAGCAGGCAGACGGTCGCCGTCGAAGCCGAATGCAACGCGATTTCCCAGCGACCCACGCCCCAAGGAGCGACATTGGCACAGTCAATTAGCTGAAAATCCCGAGTCCGACAGGCTGCTAGTACCCGATCGCAGAGAAGCGTGAGTCGCACTGCGACCGCGATTCGCCGCGTGAATCGGCTACTTCAAGCAAATCACGACGTATCGCCCTTCTCTGATGGGCGATACTAGCCGATTGCCATCGAAGCCTATCGCAGCGCCTGCCACACCGTCGCCGGCGTCAGCGGCATCTGCAGCGTGCCGGCCCGGTCGCCATGACCCGCGCGAGCCAGCGCATCGGCCACGGCGTTGACCACCGCCGGCGTGGCCCCGATCGTCCCCAGCTCGCCGACGCCTTTGACCCCCAGCGGGTTGTTGAGGCAGGGAATCGACTGATCCAGCACATGCACGAAGTCGCCGATGATGTCGGCACGCGGCATGAAGTAGTCCATCATGCTGGCGGTCATGACCTGCCCGGAATCCCGCTCATAAAGCATGTGCTCGCCAAGCGCCTGCCCGATCCCCTGCACCGCGCCGCCATCAAGCTGGCCCCGCACGATCATCGGATTGACCACCCGGCCGACGTCGTTGACCGACATATAAGAAACGATCTCGACCGCCCCGGTGTCCGGATCGACCTCGACTTCCGTGATATGTGCCCCGTTCGGCCAACTCGGCCCACCCACTGTGCTCGTCGCATCGACATAGATACGCCGGTCGGGCCGGCGTCCGGCCAGTTCGAACAGGCCAATACCACGATCGGTCCCGGCGATCCGGAACATCCCCTCGGCATATTCGATGTCCGCGGCAGCAGCCTCCAGTGCCTCGGCCGCGAGCTCTCGCCCGTTCGCCACCGCCGTCTCGGACGCATGATGGATCGCCGACCCGGCGGTGAACAGCGACCGGGACCCCGCACTGCCGAACCCCGATCCGCGATCCGTGTCCCCGGTGACGATGCGAATCCGCTCCATCTCCACCCCGAACACATCGACCACCAACTGCGTGTAGGAGGTCGCGATCCCCTGCCCCATCCCCATGGTCGAGGCATAAACCTCGATCTCGCCGTCGCCGGACACCGCGACCGTCACCCGCTCCTCGAACACGTTGCCGCCGGTCCACTCCAGAAACGATGCAAGACCACGACCGCGCAGCTTGCCCCGCGCCTTCGATTCCGCCTCACGACTGGCAAAATCATCCCATTTCGCCAGCGTCAACGCATGCTCCAGGATCGAACCGAAATTGCCGCTGTCGTACACCTGACCCATCGCGTTGGTGTACGGCATCTGCCCAGGCTGGATCAGGTTGCGGCGCCTGATCTCGGCGGGATCCAGCCCGAGTTTGCGCGCCGCCGCATCGAACAGCCGCTCGATGATATAGATCGCCTCGGGCCGCCCAGCCCCGCGATAAGCGGCGGTCGGCGCGGTATGTGTTAGCACCGCCTGGAAGTCGAAATCGATGGTCCGGATATCATAGATGCTGGTGGAGACCCAGGGTCCGATCAATAACTGGATGATGATCCCGACCGTGCTGGCATACGCACCGGTATTCGCCAACGACCGCACGCGATACGCCAGCACGCGGCCGTTCGCGTCCAGCGCCAGTTCAGCGTGCGTCTCCACGTCGCGTCCGTGCGTCGCCGAAAGGAACTCCTCCAGCCGCGTCGGAGTCCATTTCACCGGATGCCCGACCTGGCGCGCCGCGTAGCCAACCACGATCTCCTCCGGGTACAGCCCCGTTTTCATGCCGAACCCGCCGCCGACATCGCCGACCACGACACGGACTTTCTCCGCCGGCAGGCCAAGCGCCTCACACAGGCTGTCACGCGCACCGGATGGCATCTGGCTGGACAGACGCAACGTCAGACGTTCGGTTTCCGCATCATAGCTGGCCAGCGAGCAGCGCGGCTCCATCGAGGCCGGCACCAGGCGCTGATTGACCAGATCGAGCGTCACGACATGCGCCGCC
>JAQGHW010000838.1 GCA_028291505.1 Rhodopila sp.
AGGAGGCGCCCTCCCCTACGGTGGGAGGGTGACGGATCGGAGAAAGCGCGCCACGGTGGCGCGCTAAGGGGGTAACGATCTCCGTTACCCCTTTCAGACGGCCAAACAGGCGCGCCATGCGAGGGACGCGCCTACCCGGTCTGCTCCTGAACGAGCCCGTGGGCGAAACCACAGCCGGCATGATCTGCTCTGCGTAGCAATGCGGTTATCTCTGCCTCAGCATAATTGGTCAGCGCAGGGCGGACAGCTCCGGCCGGCGGCGCCCGTGTTCGCGGGCAGCGCTGTGTCGCCGCCTTCCGGCACGGCGTCACGCGCTTTGACGGCCAGGTTCACAAACATGGTGCCCCTTGTCGACCGTCAGCGTCGCCAGATTCTGGTCCGTAGCCATCTGCAGCGTGATCCCGGCGCGCGCGGCAAGCGGTGCGGGCGCTCGAAGCTTGGCGTTACTGGACCGGCATGGTTGACCGCATCCTGATTGCCGTTCCTGTTGTCTCGGCGGCCGAAATCGCTTTCGCAACCGCCGCATCGACAGATCGTTCGTGCCTGTCCATAGCGGCAACCGCCCGAGGTGCTACCTGTTGGACCTTGCACGTCCGAGGAAAACACAACCCATGCCGCCCAACGAACCCGACAGCCTGAGTACCGCGCTCACACGCAATATCGAGGCGATGGAGCAGAGGCGATTAAGGGAGGCTGCCGCCGCTACCCGTCACGAGCGGATCGTCGAGGCGATTACCGCCTTCATGGGCAGCATGCCGTTCGTCTACCTACATCTGGCGCTCTATGGTGCGTGGATACTCATCAACCTCGGCGTCGTTCGCGGCCTGCCAAAGTTCGATCCCACGTTTGTCGCTTTGGCTGTGGCTGCTTCCCTCGAAGCGCTTTTCCTATCGACCTTCGTCCTGATTAGTCAGAACCGGCTATCGGCGGCGGAGACGAAACGGGCCGACCTCGATCTGCAGATTAGTCTCCTTACCGAACACGAACTCACCAAGCTCACTGAGATGGTCGAGGAGATCGCCAAACACTTCGACATCAAGACGGCTAGTCATCCCGAGCTTGACGAGATCAAGAAGAACATCGTGCCGGAGGCGGTGCTCGACGAGATCGAGGCGCAGCAGCGGAGGAAATAAGCGGCGGGTTGTGCACACGATGCCACGCCAGTTGCTGGAGACGTGTGATCACAGGCAGCGGATGGACAAGCCGGACCCGCTCCGTTCTCGGTTCAGCACGTCAGCTTTCGTCTGTGTCGCCTTCGACAACCGCCCAGCTATGGCCGAGCGGCGCCTCTGGTAAGGGATGACCAAGCATCCGAATGCCCGTCGGCGAGCCGAAAATATTCATCTGCTCATATGTCGCAGATTCTGGGGCGGATTGTCCGGGAAGGTGCATAGGCCGGGGTCATCGTTAGCTCCACGCCGCTGATCGCCAAATCGCCGAGGGCCCGACCGGCCGCAATGAGCCATATCAACATGGTTGCGGTGGGCCTTGCTGCCACGGGCCCCCGTCCGGCCGATTGCTCGGGCGGGATCGAGGGCCGCCCGATCACCGAGTACAGCTTGTTGAATGCTGGTGACAGGCGATCAGGGCAGCGCTCGCCAATGGGGCGGATCACTCACAGCGGATGTTCCGCACCATCGTCTCTGGGCTCAAGTACGATCGCGATTGCGCTTGCCGAGTCCGGCAACGGGGAAATTCACCTCAAGACCGACTTCGATGGACTGCCGATCGCCTTCCACCTGACTGGGAGCGAAGCCAGTGATAGCACACGACTGGCCACATCCCTCGACATCGGCCCCGACATCACGCCGCGTGCGGTGATGACCGACAAGGGCTACGACGCCAAGAGCAATCGTGCAGCCTGCCGTGACGACACATCATTCCGGTAATCCCGCGTCGGGGCCAACACCAAGAACAAACCCAGCTTCTTCCCGACGCGGCTCTACTGGGGACGCGCCCGGATCGAGCAGATGATCGGAAAGCTAAAACGATTCAAGCGACGCAGCGCGCGATAAGAGGCGAACTCTTGAGGCACGCATCGAAGGACCAACGAATGCTCTCAACGATGCAGTACGGCTGATTTCGGAGATCAACCAAGAGGTCACTCGCCGACAACAGGTAGAACAGAAGTTGCAGCAAGCCGCCCAAGAAGCCAAACAGGCGAGCACGCTGAAGTCAGAGCAAGTGGCGGCAGTGGCGCAGGCTCTTCGGGGATACGAGGGTCGTTCCGGGCTCTGGTATACCGTCTTGGCGAATCTTTTTTCGCCCTGGCTGGTGCAGGAATTAGCGAGCTGTTCGAACTGTACCGAAGGTGGAGAATACTCGATCGCAGCAAGCCTGAGAGCTAGCTAGGTCTTTCGCGTCATCGATTCTGCGGGGTTATCGCGAAGCACCGTCGGCGGCCACAAGCGGTGCTTGGCAAGTGGCGGCTCTCGCACAATGGACGACTCGGGGTACTAGTCGATCTCGGGAGAGCGGGCGCGCCACTATTCCGATCGCGGGCAGTCTGGGCGTGTGTCGGCCGCGGATCGCGCTGCTCTGGCTTAGATTTCGACCTCGAGGCCGATCTCGATGACCTGCGCGGGCGGAACCCCGTAATAGGCGGCATTGCGATGCGCATTGAGATGCATCGCGGAGAAGATCGACTTGCCCAGGCTGCCATGCCGGTCAGCTTGCCCGCTGAAATGACCGTTTCGCGCCGAAAGTAGTAGGTGAGCTGGTCCATGTCGACATCGTGGAACTGAGCCTGTGTGCAGGCGAGTCGGAGACCTTCGGCGATGTTCGGCGTTTCCATGAAGCCGAAGAACAGCACAATCCGGCTGAGGCCGCCGCCCATGTCGATGAGCTTCACGCGGTCGGCGGGATCGACAACGGGCGCGTTGGTGGTCAGCCCGGAGATCAGCAAGACGCGTTCATGCAGGACGCGGTTGTGCTTTAGATGGTGGGTCAGGGCGAGCGGGACACCCGTCGTCGCGGCGGTGAACACCGCGGCGGTCCCTGGAAGCCGCAGCGGAGGCGCCGCCAGCAGGGT
>JAQGHW010000851.1 GCA_028291505.1 Rhodopila sp.
GCATCCCGAGTGGAATTATACCATCAGACCAAGACCGCCCGGCCGGAGCGGTAATTATTGAGCCTCGCCTAAGTCCACGGCCCGTTCGCCCAGGTCGTCTTCTCAAGAGTCATCGCTTTCGATTGGATTGCCACACTTTCGTTCGGTTCGGTGGTAAGTGTCTGTTTATAGACGTCATACGCTCGGTTCCTCAGCGATGAGACGCTTTAAGTCGAGATGACGAACCCAGTTCGCGATCGTGCCGCGCGCGGACACACTGACTTTCTCGATAATTGAGGAGAGCCCCCTCACAAATGTTACGGTGAGAATCGTCGTCAGCGTTCACGCGCTGAAAGGCCCCGAAATGACGAAGGAGACGCTACAGTTCGAAATGAGGCAGGCTCTGCGGTCATTCATCGGAACGGCGGCGGAAGGTGGCCAGCTCCGCTTGCGGTGGCCAACACCTTGATACAAGCCAAGTCCGACCAAATCCTGAGTCTTCAGGTCGGTGACGTCGGTGTCATCGCAAGAGTCGGCAAGGATACTAAGGTGAATCAAGGAAAGACGATTGCGCCACGCATCGACCCGTCACGATGCCACCCGTGCGACAAAACGACAGCCCGGCGCTCGCGCGATCGGAACGCCCAATGACGGACCCCGGCCGCCAAATCGGGCGACGGATGCCACGGCGGGAGGATCGTCGATTTCTGACAGGCCAGGGCCGCTATTTGGACGACATTGTCTTTCCGAACGCCTTGCACGTTCGTTTCGTGCGCTCGCCTCATGCCCATGCGCGTCTCCGTGGGATTGATACGCACGCCGCTCGGGCAATGCCTGGAGTCGCAACGGTCGTAACCGGGCAAGAGCTCGCGCAATGGACATTGCCTCTGCGCATGGCGCCGTCCATCGAGGGCCTTCGGCCGGTCACCATGGAGACATTTCCGCTCGACAAGGTGCGGTTCAACGGAGACCTCGTCGCGTGTGTAGTAGCCGAAACGATATTGCAAGCCGAGGACGCCGCGGAGCAGGTGCTGGTCGACTACCAGACGTTGTCGGCCGTGGTGAGCGCCGCCGACGCCCTGCATGAAGAGGTAGCGCGAGTGGATGAGTCCCTCCCCGGAAACCTCATCTCACACCAGCGGTTTTCCGCGGGCGACCCCGAACGACGTTTGGCCGGAGCCCATCGTGTTGTCGAAGCGCGGTTTTCACAGCACCGGCAGACGCATGCGCCACTGGAGACACGCGGCTGCTGCGCGATCTGGGACGCGGGCCGCGAGCATTTGACTATGCACATCGGCAACCAAGCGCCGCATCCGTACCGTACCCAACTGGCAGCCCGCCTCGGGCTGTCCGAATCCCAGGTGACGGTCATCTGCCCGGATATAGGCGGCGCGTTCGGGCAGAAGATTGCGTTGTATCGGGAAGAACTTACGGTTGCCGCCCTGGCCCGCGCCCTGAACCGACCGGTGCGCTGGCGCGAGAGCCGGGGAGAGAACCTGCTGGCGGCCAGCCATGCCCGCGAACAGGCGGTTCAGACGCGCGCGGGGGTCGACGCCGATGGGCGCATCATTGCGCTGGACGTTTCGATCCTCGAGGATTTCGGTGCCTACTGCTTCTATCCTGCGAACTACGTGGCACGTGTGGTCGCGATGATTCTCACCGGACCGTATCGCATCGCCGATTATGCTTTCGATGTGCGGGTGGTGTTGACCAACAAATGTGGCGCCGGGCCGATGCGCGCACCGATGGCCATCACGAGTTGGGTCATGGACGGCACGATCGAGGCGGTGGCCCGTGCGCTCGGCCTCGATCCCATCGAGGTTCGCCGGCGCAATATCCTCGCTGCCGGCGACCTGCCGTACGCGATGCCGACGGGCGAAACGCTGCATGACATCGCGCCAGCGCGAACGCTGGAAGCCGCCCTTGATGCCTTCGATGTCGCGGCATTTCGGGCCCGGCAAGCCAAGGATCGCACCCGCGGCATCCATCGCGGCATGGGGGTCTGCGCGGTGGTCGAACCCACAACCTACGGCTCCGCATTTTACAAAGCGGCGGGCATTCCCGGTTCGGGACACGAGGCGGCCTGGGTGAAGGTGGCCCCGTCCGGAGCAGTCGATGCCGCGGTGGGGCTTATGGGGTCCGGCCAAGGCTATGAAACGTCGCTCGCCCAGGCCGTCGCCGAGGGGCTTGGTGTGGAAGCCGAGGATGTGCGCCTGCACACGGGGAACACCGATACCGCACCGTATGGCATGGGCAGCCGCGGGGCGCGGGGCGGCACAGCCGGCGGCTCGGTGCTTTTACTGGCGGGGCAGGCCCTGCAGCGCAAGGTCTGCACGATCGCTGCTCTGTACCTGGGCCTGAATTCGGGCGACGAGTTGCGGCTGCGGGGTGGCAGCGTGCAGCGGCCGATCGCCCAGGGCTGGGAGGAGACTGGCCTCCGCCTGGCCGATATCGCTCGCATCGCCTACCTAGACCCGCTCAGCCTGCCGGACGGCATGGAACCGGGGCTCGAAGCGCATCGCGCCTATGACCCGCCGGCAATGACCTACTCAAACTCGACCCATGTCTGCGAAGCAGTGGTAGACATTGAGACCGGCACGGTGCTTCTAGAGCGCTACCTCGTCGCCGAGGATTGCGGCCAGGCGCTGAACCCTTTGATCACCGAAGGGCAGCAGCATGGCGCAATCGCGATGGGCATCGGCGGCGTGCTGCGCGAGCAGGTTGTATACGACGCCGCGGGCCAGAACCTGACGGGAAGCTTCATGGACTATGCCATGACCACCGCCGCCGATCTGCCTCCGTTCGAAGTCCGCAGCGTGCCCACGCGGACCGCGCGCACGCCGACCGGCAGCAAGGGCATGTCGGAAGGTGGCGTGATGGGGGCGATCGGCGCCGTTACTAGTGCGATAAACGACGCGCTCGCTCCGTTCGGCGTCGTGGTCGAACGCCAACCGCTGACGCCGTCGGCGATTTTTGCACTGCTGGCTCGGAGGTGACCGCCGGGCTGATTAGCAGCGATGCTTTCGGCCCGGATACGACACGTTTCCAGCATACACATTGAGATGATGATGACCGCCCACGGGCGTGGCGCGTGTGTTGTCGCCGTCTACACGAAGGATGTTGCGGAAGCCAAGGCAGCGAATCCGACAGACGCTGGTTGGCGCAAGAGCTATCCGTTGCTGTTCACGACCGAGCCGGAGGAATAACCAGGCCTGGAAGACCAGACCGGCCGGGAACCGAATCGGGTAGTTTCAGATCCCGGCGGCCGTTTCGGCTAACGCCTTGTCCTTGCGGTGTAGCTCGCGCTCCAGCTCTTTGACCCGCCGGCGATCCT
>JAQGHW010000881.1 GCA_028291505.1 Rhodopila sp.
CTTCAGCGATCTGTCGCGCCGCGGAGACCTTCGTCGCCGAATCAACGCCCGCTTCGCGCGCGAACTGCGGGCCGGCGCCAGTTTTCATGTCGAGAGCGCGGCGCTCCACGTCGATGACGGGTTGCGCATCGGCCATCGGTTTGTCGATTCTACCAACGGAGAGGTCGTGACCTGGTTCGACGAGCACTGGGACCTCTCCGCGGCGCCACTGACATCCCAACAACGTAGCGCGATCGAAGCCCGTCTCGCGGTCTGGAACGGTCCGGCTGCTGAACCGAGGCCCGAACCCACCGCGACAGACGGTTTCATCCCCACCGCGCGCGGACGGGTCAAGCCCGGAGATGTCGACGCGGCAGGCCATTTCGCTCTCGGTGCGATCGTGCACCGCTTTTCCAACGCGTCCGGTCAGCTTGGCGCTGCGATCGGCATGGATAGCGCTTTCATGCAGCAGCAGCGGCGCGGCTTTTCAACCTTCGAGCTGATTTTGCTGACGTCCGGCGTATTGCGGCTGGACGTGCCTTACCTGGTCGAAACCGGTATCGGCCATCTTGGCGGTTCTTCGCTACGCATGATCCATCGCATGGTTGACCCGCGGACGGGCGCCGAAGTTGCGCGGCTCAGCCAATTTGGTGTCAATCTCGATCTAGACGCGCGCCGCCCCGCGCGCTGGCCGGACGATATCCGCCAGCGGGCTGCCGCGCTGGTCGTGCCGGACAGCTAAACTTCTTGGTTCGTCTGCTTCCCGCTCAGCACCGCCGCGTCAGGATGATGGACGGCAACATCGGCGTAAAGGGCGGGCAAATACAACGGAGCCGGGATATTGGGCGAAACAGTCAGGCTGATGCTGCTCCACCGAACGGTTAATCCGCCACCCCGCTTGAATCAACCGCCGCCGCCGGTCATCATCTCCTGATGACAGACCCGCAAAAGCCCTTCCAGCGCCTGGAATACCTGGCGTCTATCGACCGTCCCAAACTGCAACTGCCAGGCGGCAAGCGCGTCGCCATCTTCCTGGTGGTGAACATCGAGCGTTGGGACATCGATCGCACGATGCCGCGCCAGGTGCTGACGCCACCGCAGGGCGCCTCGGTGATCCCCGACTTGCCGAACTGGGCGTGGCACGAATACGGCATGCGCGTCGGTTTCTGGCGCCTGAAGGCGGCGCTGGACCTGCACGGCATCGCCCCGACGCTGGCCATCAATGGTATGGTGCCGTCGGCTTATCCGCAGGTAACGAAAGCCTGCCGCGACGCGGGGTGGGAGTTCATGGTGCACGGCTACCACCAGATGGCCACCCATCTGGCCGACGACCAACGCGCGATGATCCGCGACGCAATCGTTGCGTTGCGGGAGGCTGGCGGGCACGACCCTGTGGGCTGGCTCGCCCCCGGGTTGACCGAGACATTGGAGACACCGGATCTGCTGGCGGAGGCTGGGATCAAGTATTGCGCAGACTGGGTGGTGGATGATTTGCCTGCGACGATCCGCACGAAGCACGGTCCGATGCTGACCATGCCCTATAGCGTGGAACTGAACGACATCCCGATCATGATGATCCAGCATCATCGGGCCGAAGAACTGTACGACCGCACGGTCGCTCAGTTTGAGCGGCTGTATGAGGAATCCACCGAACAGGGCGCCAAGGTCATGGGCCTGGCCGTGCATCCGTACATCAGCGGCGTGCCGCATCGGATCGGCTGGTTCGAGCGCGCCCTGACCCACATGGCCAGCCGGCCCGGCACGCTGTTCTGGCAAGGCCGCCAGATCATGGACTGGTATCAGAAGGCAACCGCATGAGTGTCATGGCGAGATGGGGATTGTTGAGCCAGGCCGAACGGGACACGGCTTACAATAACTCGGCGGCGGTGGCGGACAGTCCGGTGTTGAACGCGGCGCGCGAGGTTGCGTCCTCGGCGTTTCGGGCGGCGAACGGAATGCACCTCGACCTGCGCTACGGCAAGCGGGAGCGCAATACCTGGGACCTGTTTCCGCAGGCGGACCCCGACGCACCCTGCATCGTGTTCATTCACGGTGGTTACTGGCAGCGTAACAGCAAGGATCAGTTCGCCAACCTGATCGCGGGTCCGTATACGCGCGGCTGGGCGGCGGCGCTGCCGGGTTACACGCTGGCGCCGGACGCCTCGCTGTCCGAGATTGTTGCCGAGATCAATGCCGCACTGGACTGGCTTGCGGCGCATGGGCCGGCGCATGGGATCAACGGACCGGTCGTGCTGTCGGGCTGGTCGGCGGGTGGGCATTTGACGGCGATGTGCCTGGGTCATCGACTGGTGAAAGCCGGGCTTGCAATCTCCGGCATTTTCGAGCTTGGACCGGTGCGCGACACCTACCTGAACGAGAAGCTGCGGCTGACGGAGCAGGAGGTCGTTACTCTATCGCCGATGCGGTCACCGATGGTGGACAAGCCGCTGGCGTTTGCTTACGGGACCGCCGAACTGCCGCCGCTGGTATCCGATAGCCGAGACCTGCACGCGCTGCGTTCGGCGGCGCATCTGCCGGGTGCGCTGATCCCGGTGCCGAGGGCGAACCATTTCACTATCGTGCATGAACTGCGCGATCCGGAAGGTGTGCTGACGCGGTATTTGCCGCTGTTACTGGGGTAGGATGGTCGGATGAACGATGGACCGCCACTGACGCGGTCGACGCCGATCGAGATGACCGCGGTCGCCATCCAGTCGATTGCCCTGAATCCGCCTGAATGCTCGCGGCAGCGAGGCAGTCAAGCACGCCGCGCGCATATTCGATAGCCGTCGGGCCTTGCGCCATGATCAGCTGTCAAGAATCAAGCACGTGGTTGTCCCGTGGACCAACAAACGCCCGTTGCTGTCGGTGACACGTCCCTCCGCGGTGCCGACCCGGCGGCCTCGGTTGATGACCATGCCCTCGGCCTTGATCGGGCCTGTCTCCGGCGTGATCGGCCGGACGAATGATATCTTGAATTCAAGGGTCGTGGAGCCGACGCCCTTCTCCAAAGTCGATTGGATCGCCAGCCCCATGCAACTATCGAGCATTGTGGCTGCGAAACCGCCATGGACAGTGCCAGCCGGATTTAGATGGATGTCCTTCGGCACGGCAGTAACGACGACGCGGCCGTTCTCGGCCTCGGCGATGTCATAACCCAAGGTCTGGGCGATCGTATTGAGAGGCAGCGTCCCATCGACGAGGCCTCGGACAAACTCCAGGCCGCTCATTTCCCTCCGCCTATCGGCAGCAACGGTCCCATAAGTCTTGCCGGCGACACGGTTCGGCATCGTTTTCTCCTGGTTAAACGACGGGTGCTTGGCATCACCCTACGGTTCGCATCGCGGCTTCGCTCGCCGGATTCGGACTTCATCACCAGGAAGGGTTCGTCCGCCGTCACGGCTGGGAGAGTGTCCCGGCCGTTTGCGCATGGACGGTGGGGGTGGACGGCCGGGATACGCATCAGGATAAGGCCGACAATGGAGGCAGGCTTCCTCCTTCCAGTAATTGCCACGACCGGACAGGGTCATTCATTCCGGCGCATGCCGCGATAGGTGGTTCTGACCCGGCGGGCCCTTCGCCTTCGCGAGGAAAAATATCACGGTAACGGAACGATGTGGCTGCCCCGTGATTTCAGTCAGACTGAAAATGGTTAGCGGGTGCGGTTATACTGATAATCCTCCCGCTCGCCTGCGCCCGAGCGCAATCCGTCCGGCAGGGG
>JAQGHW010000895.1 GCA_028291505.1 Rhodopila sp.
GGGGAGTTGTTTCCTCCGAACTCTCATAGATGGACGATCGGCGGCCAACGATTCGATTTTGGATTCAATGGGCGGCATTATATCGAACTACACTGATGTTTATGGGGTGCGACCGCCGGCTCAAACAATCGAGAAAATAGACCATGAGGAGTTACGGGCATTGGAAATCGTATCCGGCGCACGGTCTGCCCGAGAAGTCGGTACAGACCATAAACGCACGATCTATGAGTTTCTTTGTATTCAGCGTTCTGATATTGCTCGAATAACGGATGCGATTATGAATGTGAGGCATAATTCGACATTACAGTTCCGGTAGTTTGACACCGCCAGCACTGCCACGAAAAACGACAGCGCAACTGTACCTGAGACGGATGTTTCGGTCTCCTCTACCCCACGCCCACTCAGCCGCTCCGTCAGTCCCTCTTAGCCGATCCCGGCCCGCTTCAACTTCTGACCTGCCCACGTTCTTCGGATCAAAGTTGGCCTCGAGAGTCCAGTACTTCGGCGCCACGAAGCGGGCGCCGAACTGAGGGCTTTGAGAGTGGTGGAATTGTTCCGGGCTATGCCGGATGCTTATGGATTGGATCGACCCAATAAACCGCCTCGGGCTTCTCCACCGGTTCGATATCGAGGTTGACCACAACCGCTTCGTTGTCGCTGCGAACCAGCACGCATTCCAACGTCTCGTCGGTGGAGGCGTTGATCTCCTGATGCGGAACGTACGGCGGGATAAAGATGAAATCCCCTGCCTCGGCTTCGGCCACATACTCCAGCTTTTCACCCCAGCGCATCCGGGCCTTGCCGCGGACCACGTAGATCACGCTCTCCAGCGCGCCATGGTGATGCGCACCCGTCTTGGCGTTGGCGTGGATGTTCACCGTGCCGGCCCAAAGCTTCTGCGCGCCAACGCGAGCGAGATTGATTGCCGCGGCGCGGTTCATACCGGGGGTCTGCGCGGTGTTGGTGTCGAGCTGATCGCCCTTGATCACCCGTACGCCGTTCAACTTCCAGTCTGCCGGTTCGTGGTGATGGTCGTGATGTTCCTGGCTCATGGTCTTGCTCCGATAAAGCATGATCGCGCGACGTGGAATCTCCGGGTTGCGTCGATCATGCGATCAAACCAAACCTAACGCATGACCGCGCGTGGCGGAACATCCGGAACCAAGACCCAGGGGCGCGCCTTCCACACGACACGGCCATCCATGGTCAGGAACGTCGCACATTCCGGTCCGAAGCCGGCGCCGCGCGGAGTCATCGCATTGGTGTCCAATGCGATGACCGCCAAACCGCTTGCTCGTCGCGACTATCAGCCGAAGCGTATATGTCTAACCAGCTATCGCCGACCGCAGTTCACGCTCCTGCTCCAGCAGCGCCTGCTTGCGCGGCATGCCCCAGCGATACCCGGTCAATCCGCCGTCGCTGCCGATCACCCGATGGCACGGAACCGCCAGCGAAACCGGATTGGTCGCACAGGACCGCGCCACCGCTCGGACGGCCCTGGGATTGCCCGCCATTTCGGCAAGCTGGGCATAGGTCCGGGTTTCGCCGGGCGGGATGGTGCAGAGGGTGCGCCATACCCGTTGCTGGAAGGCGGTCCCGCGCAGGTCAAGCGGCAGATCCAGTGCCTGTTTCGGTTCGTGCAAAAAATCCACCACCGCCCGAACGGTCGCGGCCAGTCCCGCGTCGTCGGTAACGATTGTCGCCTTCGGGAATCGCCGCCGCAGATCGGCCATCAGCAGGTCATCCGGTTCGGCGAAGCCTATGAAACAGACGCCCTTGTCCGTCGCACCCACCAGCAGCCGGCCGAAGGGGCAGTCGGCGAAAGCGCTGCGGATCCGCTCGCCTTGGCCGCCGCGCCTGGCTGCTCCGGGGGTCATGCCGAGCAGCGTCGCGGTTTTTTCGTAGACGCGGCTTTCGGAACCGAAGCCAGCTTCGGCCACCGCGTCGATCACCCGGTTGCCGTCTGCCAGGGCGACATGCAGCCGGCGGGCGCGAACCGCTTCGGCGTATCCGCGTGGAGTCAGGCCCGTGTGGTCGCGGAACATCCGCAGAAAGTGGAAGCGCGAATAGCCGGACCGTTTCGCCAGGACGTCCAGCGACGGAATCTCCGCGCTGGCCTCGATGAAGCCGCTGGCGTCGCGGACCACGTCCTGGGCAATACGAGCGCGCTCACCCTTCGGGTCACAGCGCTTGCAGGCGCGGAATCCGGCGGCCTCGGCCTCTGGCGGGGAGTGAAAGAAACGCACGTTTTTGCGCAGCGGCCGAGGCGAGGGACACGCCGGGCGACAATACACCCCCATGGTTGTGACGGCATAAAGAAACTTGGCGCCGGCCAGGCGGGTGAGAACCTGATCCCAGAGATGCTCTTCCGAGACCCGGTCGATGATGTGTGTGTCTTGCATGGTGCGTAACCTGGCCTGGCGGTCACCTTGCCGCCATCCGGCGATTGCGGCGGTTCAACAGCAAGATCGTGCGGGTCGTGTTCGCGGACAAGCAAAAAGGGCCGGGAGATCGCTCCCCCGGCCCGCTCTGTCAACTGACGTGGAAAGATCAGCGGATGATGATCTCCACCCGCCGGTTCTGCGGCTCCCGCACGCCGGGTCCGGTCGACACCAGCAGGTGCGTTTCGCCGAAGCCCTGGATGTTAATGACATTTTGCGGCACGCCGTCACGCATCAGCTCGCCCGCGACCGCCTTGGCGCGGCGGATCGACAGGGTCTGGTTGTAGGTCGGGGTGCCGGAGGTATCGGTGTAGCCGTTGACCTCGATGCGGGTGACCTGGACGCGGGTCGAATTATCCGCGGCTTCCTTGACGATGGACTTCGCGCGGTCGGTCAGTTCCGCCTTATCCCAGTCGAAGAACACGAGATAGGACCGGGCGGGTGCCGGAGCGGGTGCGGCGACCGGCATGGGGGCCATTGGCGTCGCGGCCGGGGGCGGGGCGTTGAACGCATAACGGACGCCGAACACCACATCATGGTTGAACTGGTTATGCAGTTTCAGTTCGGATGAAGAGATCACACCGCCGTTGTCCACCAGACCGTTATATTTGCCGCCGCCGAGGATATCCATGAACCGGTAATCCGCGGTGAGTGACAGGCCGGGCACGTTAGGCACCGGGAAGGAGGCACCAAGGATCGCCTGCCAGGCGAAGGCGCCGCTTTGCGAGCTGGTTGTTGAGGCGAAGCCACCACCCGGAGTCGCGAAAGTCAGTGGATTGAGCGCCGTCCACTGGTACCCCGCACCCGCGCCGATGTAAGGATAGATCCAGGGGACGCCGACATCCATGTCAAACAAAGCGTTCGCCATTACGCCCCAGGTCCGGACGGTTCCGTTCGCGGCGGTCGGGAAAGGCGTGCCGAGAACGTGGCGCACGTCGCTGCGGGCGAAATCCCCCTCGATCTCGAAGCGGAACCCGTTGCCCAGGCCGTAACCCACCGCGAGGTTGGAGTTGAAGCCGAAGTCTTCATCGATTTTGACTCGCCCGGTTCCGTACCCGCGGCCTATGGACGTTACGTTCGGATCCTGCGGGGCATGCAGGCCGGCCCCGGCCCCGATGTAAATGCCGGTAATTGGTTGGGCCATGGCCACCACGGGTATCGCGAAGAGGGCAGTTGCGAGGATCGCACCGCTTAGACGCATGCGTTTGAACTCCTGAGTTAAGTGTCTTGAACGTCCCGGGATAGGACCAGCCGCCGGAACCGATCGATGAGCGCGGCCCTTTGGCGTTGACGCATATTCGGCAGGCGGTCCCTTACCACAAGTCACCAGGACTTGATGTGCGTCACGAATGTCGGAAAAAAGCTGTCCGTTTGTTCATGATTCGGCCGGACAGACTGGGCCTAATATTGTCTAGTGCCTTGTTCTAGTTCGAATTTCTCTACCCGATCCGGAGTTTCCCCGCCACACAACCTCTACAACACGTAATCTCCGGCCCGTAAAGCCAAGCCGTGGCTGCGTGCAAGAGGGTCACATGACTTTCTTTTTGCGACCGCCTGGGAACCGATGCAAAAGCCTAATATTCTGTGGAAAGATAGCGGATCCGAGCGGACGATGACCTCTTCCTTTCGGGGTCCGGACTGGCCATACTGCGCCGTTACGTTTCGTGACGGGAGTTGCATCGCCTTTATGTGGTACTGCATCAACACCATCGTGGGCCTTGTTGCACTGCACCCGGCGGGGGCGCTGGGGGCGGTCTTCCTTGCGGCGATCATTGAGGCGGTGGCAGTGGTCGGCATCCTGATCCCGGGCACGCCGATCTTGATGGCGGTCGCGGGCGCGGCGGCGATGGCCGGTCAACCGATGCTGCCATTCCTTGCCGTGTCGATCATTGGGGCGGTGATTGGCGATTTCCTTTCGTTCTGGGTTGGCAAGCGATTCAGCTTCCGGTTGCGCCGAGCCTGGCCATTTTCCAGCCGACCCACATTGATGGACAACGCGGTGCGATTTTTCGATCGCTACGGCTTCTACAGCGTCGCGCTGTGCCGGTTTGTACCGGTGTTGCGTTCGACTGTTCCGCTGGTCGCCGGGATGGCCGGGATGCGGCAGAAGCGCTTCGTGCTTGCCAATGTCATATCCGCCTTCGTCTGGGCGCCAGTCCACATCTATCCGGCGCAGTTGGCTGGCCTGTCGCTTGGTCGCCTGAGGGACGGCGATTGGCAATCCGCCGCGATGTGCGCCACGGTCCTGCTGGCCGGCTGCGCCGCCGCCTGGGCGGTTCACCGGGCGGTCATGATCCGCTCACGATAACATATATCACGACCAGGTGAGCGTGCAGATTTTGGCTCGCCTCGGCCCGAGACAGTTACGTAAGAGATATTAGAATTGGGCTGACCGTGGCTTTTTGCTCGGACTGATGTCAGTCCTGCCGAAAAGTGTTGCCGGCGGATCGTTCGGAGGGTTACCATGGAAATAACTGAGGCCGCTGTCGCCGAGTTCCCGCCGATGCGCAACGGTGACGCGGGGGCGACGGTCAACGGCGCCGCCTTGGGTCATTCCATTGATGCGCATGAGTTGCTCGTGGCGCTGCAGGCCATGCGGACCGGCGATTTTTCCGTGCGTTTGCCCACCGATCAGACCGGGCTCGCCGGCAAGATCGCTGACACGTTCAACGATATCGTGGCCGCGAACGAACGCATGGCCGACCAGCTTGAGCTTGTCGGCCAGGTCGTCGGGCGCGAGGGACGGACGCGCCAACGGGTGGATTTCGGATTGTCGAACGGCGCGTGGGGCGAAATGAGATCGTCGGTCAACATGTTGATCGAGGATCTGCTGTGGCCGATCACCGAAGTAACCCGCACCATCAGCGCGGTGGCGAAGGGCGACCTGCTGCAGACCGTCCCGCTTGAGGTGGACGGGCGCCCTCTGGAAGGCGAATTCTACCGGTCCGCCAGCATTGTGAACACCATGATCAAGCAACTCAGCGTGTTCACCTCCGAGGTGACGCGGGTTGCGCGTGAGGTGGGCACCGACGGCAAGCTGGGCGGCCAGGCGCAGGTGAGTGAGGTGACGGGGGTCTGGAAGGATCTGACCGAGAGCGTCAACTCGATGGCGAGCAACCTGACCGCACAGGTGCGCAACATCGCGGATGTTACAATCGCGGTGGCGAATGGCGATCTGTCGAAGAAGATCACCGTGGATGTGCGCGGTGAGATTTTGCAACTGAAGGAAGCCATCAATACGATGGTGGACCAACTGCGGTCGTTTGCGTCGGAAGTGACACGCGTAGCGCGCGAAGTCGGCACGGAAGGCAAGCTGGGTGGTCAGGCGCTGGTGCCCGGGGTCGCGGGGACGTGGAAAGATCTGACCGACAGCGTGAACGCGATGTGCGGCAACCTGACCGATCAGGTGCGCAACATTGCCCAGGTGACGACGGCGGTGGCGCGTGGCGATCTGTCGCGCAAGATCACGGTGGATGTGCGCGGCGAAATCCTGGAGCTGAAGGACACCATGAACACCATGGTCGATCAGCTCAATTCGTTCGCGTCGGAGGTGACGCGCGTCGCTCGTGAGGTTGGCACCGAGGGGCGGCTGGGCGGCCAAGCGCAGGTTCCAGGTGTGGCTGGGACGTGGAAGGACCTGACCGACAACGTCAATTCGATGGCGTCCAACCTGACCGGGCAGGTCCGCAACATCGCCGAGGTGGCGACCGCGATCGCCCGCGGCGACTTGTCGAAGAAGATCACCGTCAATGTGTCGGGTGAGATCCTGCAGTTGAAGGAGACCATCAATACGATGGTCGATCAGCTTAACGCGTTCGCCTCGGAAGTGACGCGGGTGGCGCGTGAGGTCGGCACGGATGGGCGGCTGGGTGGTCAGGCCAACGTGCTGGGTGTGGCGGGGACCTGGAAGGATTTGACCGAGTCGGTGAACTCGATGGCGAGCAACCTGACGGCGCAGGTGCGCAATATCGCCGAGGTGTCTACGGCGATCGCCAATGGGGATTTGTCGAAGAAGATCACCGTCAATGTGTCGGGTGAGATTCCGCAGTTGAAGGAGACCATCAACACGATGGTCGATCAGCTCAATCGTTTCGCTGGCGAGGTGACGCGGGTCGCCCGAGAGGTCGGCACCGAGGGGCGGCTGGGCGGACAGGCGCAGGTTTCGGGTGTCGCGGGGACGTGGAAGGATCTGACGGACAGCGTGAACTCGATGGCGTCCAACCTGACCGGGCAGGTGCGCAACATTGCCGAGGTGGCGACGGCCGTTGCGCAAGGCGATCTGTCGTAGAAGATTACCGTCAACGTGTCGGGCGAGATTTTGCAGTTGAAGGAGACCATCAACACGATGGTCGATCAGCTCAACGCCTTTGCCGGCGAGGTGACGCGGGTGGCGCGCGAGGTCGGCACCGAGGGACGACTGGGCGGGCAGGCACAGGTGTCGGGGGTGGCCGGCACGTGGAAGGATCTGACCGACAGCGTGAACTCCATGGCGGGGAATTTGACCGCGCAGGTGCGCAACATCGCCGAGGTGGCGACCGCGATCGCCGGTGGAGACCTGTCGCGCAAGATCACTGTCGATGTGCGTGGCGAGATCCTTCAGTTGAAGGAAACGCTGAACACCATGGTCGATCAGCTCAATCGTTTTGCCGGCGAGGTCACTCGGGTGGCACGCGAGGTTGGGACGGAGGGCAAGCTGGGCGGCCAGGCACAGGTGCCGGGTGTCGCCGGGACGTGGAAGGACCTGACCGATAATGTGAATTCCATGGCGGGCAACCTGACCGCGCAGGTGCGCAATATCGCGGAAGTAACGACGGCGGTGGCGCGCGGCGATCTGGGGCGCAAGATCACGGTGGACGTGAAGGGCGAAATCCTGGAGCTGAAGAACACCATCAATACGATGGTCGATCAGCTTAATGCTTTCGCCTCGGAAGTGACCCGGGTGGCGCGCGAGGTCGGCACCGAGGGCAAGCTGGGCGGCCAGGCAGTGGTGCCGGGGGTGGGCGGGACGTGGAAGGACCTGACCGACAACGTGAACTTCATGGCGTCCAACCTGACCGGGCAGGTGCGCAACATCGCCGAGGTGGCGACCGCCATCGCCAACGGAGACCTGTCGAAGAAGATCACCGTGGACGTTCGCGGCGAAATCCTGCTGCTGAAGGAAACGCTGAACACGATGGTGGAGCAGTTGCGCTCCTTCGCCGCGGAAGTGACGCGGGTGGCGCGCGAGGTCGGCACCGAGGGGCGACTGGGCGGGCAGGCCGTGGTGCCGGGTGTTGGCGGGACCTGGAAGGATCTGACCGACAACGTGAACCTGCTGGCGGCGAACCTGACGACTCAGGTGCGCAACATCGCCGAAGTAACGACGGCGGTGGCGCGCGGCGATCTGTCGCGGAAGATCACAGTGGACGTGAAGGGCGAAATCCTGGAGCTGAAGAACACCATCAACACGATGGTCGATCAGCTCAACGCGTTTGCGTCAGAAGTGACGCGGGTGGCGCGTGAGGTGGGCACCGAGGGCAAGCTGGGTGGGCAGGCACAGGTGCCGGGCGTGGCGGGCACCTGGAAGGACCTGACCGATACGGTCAACGTCATGGCCGCCAACCTGACCGAACAGGTGCGCGGCATCGTCAAGGTGGTGACGGCGGTGGCGGACGGCGACCTGAAGCAGAACCTGACGATGACGTCGAAGGGCGAGGTCGCGGCTCTCGCTGAAACGATCAACAACATGACCAACACGCTGAAGACCTTTGCGGATCAGGTAACCACCGTCGCGCGTGAGGTTGGCGTTGAGGGTCGCCTGGGCGGCCAGGCCAACGTGCCGGGTGCTGCAGGCACCTGGAAGGACCTGACCGGCAACGTGAACCTGCTGGCGGCAAACCTGACCACGCAGGTGCGCGCCATTGCCGAGGTCGCGACCGCTGTCACCAAGGGCGACCTGACGCGGTCCATCCAGGTGGAGGCGCGCGGTGAGGTGGCGGAGCTGAAAGACAACCTGAACACGATGATCGACAACCTGCGGCTGACCACGGACCGCAATACCGAACAGGATTGGCTGAAGACGAACCTGGCTCGGTTTACCAACATGTTGCAGGGGCAGCGCGACCTGGCGACTGTCGGCCGGATGTTGCTGTCGGAGCTGGCGCCGCTGGTTGAGGCGCAGAACGGGGTCATCTATCTGGTCGATACGGAAGCGGCGGCCGATGCGCCGGCGATGCTGAATCTGCTGGGTGCCTATGCCGATGGCGGGACCGAGGGACATCCCGAACGGCTGGCCTTTGGCGAGAGCCTGATCGGGCAATGCGCGGCCGATGGACGGCGCATGCTGATCCAGAACGTTCCGGCAAACGTGATTCCGATCCGTTCGGGACTGTTCCAGGCAAGACCGACCAGCGTTTTTGTCTTGCCGGTGTTGTTCGAGGGTCAGGTGAAGGCGGTGATCGAGCTGGCTTCGCTTGGTGCTTTCACCGATCTGCAGAAAGCGTTTCTGGAGCAGCTTACCGGCGGTATCGGCATCGTGCTGAACAGCATCGAAGCAACGATGCAGACCGAGGGCCTGCTGAAGCAGTCCCAGCAGCTCGCTATCGAGCTGCAGACCCAGCAGCGCGAGTTGCAACAGACCAACGAGCAGCTTGAACAGAAGGCGCAACAGCTCGCCGAACGTAACGTCGAGGTCGAGCGCAAGAACCAGGAGATCGAGCAGGCCCGCCGAGCGGTTGAAGAGAAGGCGACGGAGCTGGCACTGACGTCGAAGTATAAGTCCGAGTTTTTGGCGAACATGTCGCACGAGCTACGGACACCGCTGAACTCGATCCTGATCCTGGGCCAACAGTTGGGCGATAACTACGACGGCAACCTGACGCCGCGGCAGGTGGAGTTCGCACGCACCATCCATGCGGCAGGCACCGACCTGCTGAACCTGATCAGCGACATCCTGGATCTGTCCAAGATCGAATCCGGAACGGTGTCGGTGGACATCGAGGAAATCCCGGTCTCGGTCCTGCAGGAAACGGTGACGCGGCCGTTCCGCCACGAAGCGGAAACACGCGGCCTGGCGTTCGAGATCCAGGTGGACTCGCAACTCCGCAGCATCACCACGGATTTGAAGCGGGTGCAGCAGATATTGAAGAACCTGCTGTCCAACGCGTTCAAGTTCACTGCCCAGGGCAATGTGCGGCTGCGGATCGCCGCGATGCAGGATGGCTGGACGGGCGAGAACAGTGCGCTGCGGCAGGCTCCGGCGGTCGTTGCGTTCGAGGTTACCGATACCGGCATCGGCATTCCAGCCGAAAAGCAGCGCATCATCTTCGAGGCCTTCCAGCAGGCGGACGCCAGCACCAGCCGCAAATACGGTGGAACGGGTCTGGGCCTGGCGATTTCGCGTGAACTTGCGCATCTTCTGGGCGGTGAGATTCAACTGCGCAGCATGCCCGGCATGGGCAGCACGTTCACGCTCTTCTTGCCGCTTTCCTATACCGGCCCCCAGGCGTCGATGCGCATGCAGTCCGGTGGTCCGATCGCGGCAATCGAGGCACCCGAACAGTTGCGGCCCTATCAGCCGGAACAGCAGATGGAACGGGTTCCGGACGATCGCCAGGCGCTGACTGCCGGCGATCGGGTGCTGCTGATCGTGGAAGACGATGCGCATTACGCGCGCATCATGGTGGATCTGGCGCGGGATCATGGGCTTAAGGTTCTGGTCGCCGCTCGCGGGGCCGAAGCTCTCGCGCTCGCTCGGCAGTACAGACCAATGGCCATATCGTTGGATGTGTTCCTGCCGGATATGCTTGGCTGGACCGTGCTGAGCCAATTGAAGCAGGATCCGGACACCCGCCACATCCCGGTGCAGATCGTAACCCTGGACGAGGATCGCCAGCATGGCCTGGCCCGCGGCGCATTCTCATTCATTACCAAACCGACCACCACCGCCGGATTGCAGGATGCGCTGGATCGGATCACCGATTTCGCAAGGCCGCGGCGCAAGCGCCTATTGCTGGTGGAAGACAATGCGGGTGAACGGCTGGGCATCACCGAGTTGCTGAAAGACAACGACGTCGACATCGTTGCGGCCGAAACGGGCGAGAACGCCATTGCCCAGATGACCGCGTCGCCGCCGGACTGCGTCGTGCTGGATCTGCGGCTGCCCGATATGTCAGGCTTCGATGTTCTCGAACGGATCAGAGCGGACAGTTCGTTGTGTGATATCCCGGTCATCGTGTTCACTGGCCGGGAACTGTCGCCGGAGGAGGACGCCCAGCTTCACACGATGGCTCGCAGCGTGGTTGTGAAAGGGGTCGAATCGCCCGAACGTCTGCTCGACGAGACTGCCCTGTTCCTGCACCGCGTGTTCGCCGACATGCCGTTGGATAAACAGCGCATGTTGGAACGACTGCACAGTTCCGACGAAAATCTGGTGGGCCAGAAGGTCCTGCTGGTCGACGACGATGCGCGCAACATCTTCGCGCTGTCGAGCGTGCTGGAGCGGCGGGGTATGCAGGTACTGACTGCCACCACCGGCCGCGAGGCAATTGCCCTGCTGGAGGAAACCCCAGGCGTCGCGATCGTTCTGATGGACATCATGATGCCGGAGATGGACGGTTATGAGACGATGCAGGTGATCCGGGGCAACTCCGACTTCCGCCGCCTGCCGATCATCGCGCTGACCGCCAAGGCGATGAAGGGCGATCGAGAAAAATGTCTGGCCGCCGGCGCATCCGATTACCTGGCCAAGCCGGTGAACACCGAGCAGCTTCTGTCCGCGCTGCGTAGCTGGCTGCATCGTTGAGCCGGTTCCATGGACAAGGTCAACATCCTGCTTGTCGATGACCAGCCCGCCAAGCTGCTCAGCTATGAGGTGATCCTGGAGGAGCTTGGCGAGAACCTGATCAAGGCTGGCTCCGCGCGGGAGGCGTTGGAGCACTTGCTGCGCAACGAAATCGCCGTGGTGTTGACTGACGTCTCCATGCCCGAATTGGACGGGTTCGAACTCGCCGCAATGATCCGCGAGCACCCGCGGTTCCAGCGCACCGCTATCATCTTCGTGTCGGCAATCCATCTGACCGACCCGGACCGTCTGCGCGGCTATGCGGCCGGTGCGGTGGATTATCTTCCGGTTCCGTTGGTCCCGGAACTGATGCGGGCGAAGGTCAAGGTGTTCGCGGAATTGTATCGCAAGACGCGGGAGCTTGAGAAGCTCAATTCAGAACTTGAGCGGCGGGTGGCTGAACGTACGGCGGAGATCGCGTTGGCGAATGCTCGGTTGGAGCAACGTGTCGAGGAGCGCACGCGTGAGCGCGAAGAGGCTCTGGCGCAAGTGCATGAGATGCAGAAGATGGAGAGCCTTGGCCAGCTTACTGGCGGCGTCGCGCACGACTTCAACAATCTGCTTATGGCCGTGCTGGGAAATCTGGAGCTGCTCAAGAAACGGTTGCCGGAGAACCCTGCGTTGAACCGGCTTGTCGATGGCGCGATAACCGGGGCGGAGCGCGGTGCGTCTTTGACCAAGCGTATGCTTGCCTTTGCCCGCCGGCAGGAGTTGAAGCCGGCGACAGTGCAGCTCAGTTCGCTCGTCGAGGGCATGGAGGACATGCTGCGCCGATCGCTGGGTCCTACGATCAACATCGAAGCAGATGTCAGCGCAAGCCTTCCGCCGGTCCTGGTTGATCCGCATCAGTTCGAGCTGGCGCTGCTGAACCTGGCATTGAATGCACGCGACGCGATGCCTCAGGGTGGACGGCTGACGATCGCCGCGCATCAGGAAGAGGGCAATGTCCTGGTCCCCGGACTTTCGAGCGGCGAGTATGTCAGCATTCTCATTACCGACTCGGGAATAGGAATGGATGAGGCGACCTTGAAGCGCGCGACGGAGCCGTTCTTTACCACGAAGGGTGTTGGAAAAGGGACCGGTCTCGGGCTGCCGATGGTGCATGGGCTGGTTGCGCAATCGGGTGGCGCGATGCGGATCGCAAGTCAGGTGGGGCATGGAACCTCGATCCGGTTATGGCTGCCGGTGGATCGCACTGGCGCGACGCCGCAAAGCAGCGTGCCCGAAGCGCGAGCGCGGACCACGATTTCCGTCAATGTCCTGGTGGTCGATGATGACCCGCTGATCTCATCCAGCACGGCGGCGATGTTGGACGACCTGGGGCATGTCGTTACGGAGGCGATATCGGCCGCGGGTGCGCTCGAAATACTGCGGGGCGGGTCGAACATAGAACTGGTCGTTACCGATCACGCGATGCCGCACATGACCGGGCTGGAACTGGCCCGCATCATCCGTGAGGAATGGCCCTGGATCCCCGTCATCCTGGCAAGCGGCTATGCCGATCTGCTGAGTACCGACACGGCTTCGCTGCCGCGGCTGGCGAAACCGTATCACCAGTCGGAACTCGCAACATGTATCGCCACCGTGCTGGAAGCACAGAAGGTCGTCCCGATCGATGCGGCCCGGCGAGCCTATCGGAATGGCGCCTGCGCGTGATGGCGTTTGATCAGCCCCCTGCCGCGCCCTGGGTGTTTACGTAGAGCGCGTACAGGCCGTGGCTGGCGGCCATGAACAGCCGGTTGCGGAAGCGGCCCCCGAAGCACAGATTGGCGGCACGTTCCGGCAGCGAGATGTGACCGATGGGTTTGGCGTTCTTGTCGAATACCCGCACGCCATCCAGTTCGGCGACGCCCATGCCCCAGCCGCACCACAGATTGCCGTGGATATCGACGCGGAAACCATCCGGCGTGCCGGCCTCGGCATCGATGAACACGCGGTTGTTCCCCAGCTTCTTGCCGCCATCCACAACATCGAGAGCGCGGATCAGCCGGTTGGGTTCGGCGCGCGAGGCGACCACATACAGGATCGATTCATCGTGGGAGAAAGCGAGGCCATTCGGGCCTTCGATGTAGTCCGCCATCATCGTTGCCTGGCCGGTCTGACCGTCGATGCGCCAGACGGCGGCAGGGATTTCCGATTCCGCCTTTTCCCCCTCATAATAACCGCTGATGCCGAACACCGGATCGGTGAACCAGATGGAGCCGTCGGATTTCACCACCACATCATTGGGTGAGTTCAGTCGCTTGCCCTCGTAACTGTCCATCAGGATCGTGAGGGTACCGTCATATTCGGTACGGGTGACGCGGCGGCCGCGATGCTCGCAGGTCACCAGGCGGCCCTGCCGGTCGCGGGTATTACCGTTGGCGTTCCAGGAGGTCTTGCGGAAGACGCTGACGGCGCCGGTCTCTTCCTCCCATTTCAGGATGCGGTCGTTGGGGATGTCGCTCCAGAGTACGTAGCGCCCGTCGCCGAAATATACCGGGCCTTCGGACCAGCGGCATCCGGCCGCCAGTTGCTCGACCGACGCGAGCGGCAGGCGTAAAGCGTTGAAGCTTGGGTCCAGCACCTGGACGTTCGGATCAGGATAGCGCTGGTTTGGTTCCCACATGGTCGATTTTCCCCGGTTCATCGTGGCGGCAGGATAGAGCAGGTTGGGCCGGCGGGAAACCGGGGGCGATCAGCGCGGCAGCGGGTCGGTGCCTTCGCTCAGCAGATCCAGGAATGCGCCGTAGACAAAAACCTTGCCTCGCTGCCGGCCGGTCGTTTCGCGGACAATGCCCAGCGCGCGCAGATGGGCGATGGCGCTGGTGACTGTGGGCTGCGACAAACCGAGTTGCCGCGACGCAACGGGGATGGTGGTCAGCCCGCGGCGTTGCAGGAACTGATGCAGCCGCAGCGCGGTGGTGGCCGGCCGGCCGAGTTGCTCGATGCGGCCGCGATCGTTGCTGAAAAGCCGCAGCAAGTTTTGGGCGGTCTGGATGCCCTGCCGAGCGGTCTCGGTGACGCCGCGGAGGAAGAAGGCGACCCAGGATTCCCATTCCCCGTGCTGCCGCACGGCTTGCAGGTGTTCGTAGTAGGTCTGCCGGTTCTGCTTGAAGAACAGACTGAGGTACAGCAGGGGTTCGCGCAGGATCCCGCGCTCACACATCAGGAAGGTGATCAGCAGGCGGCCCAGTCGGCCGTTGCCATCGAGGAAGGGGTGGATGGTCTCGAACTGGACATGCACCAGGGCGGCCTTCACCAACAGCGGCAGGTCATTTGTTTCGCTGTGGATGAAGGATTCGAGCGCGCCCAGGCAGTCCATGACCAGATGCGGCGGCGGGGGCACGAACAGCGCGTTGCCGGGCCGCGTGCCGCCGATCCAGTTCTGGGTGCGGCGGAACTCGCCCGGGTCCTTGTCCTGTCCGCGGCCTTTCGACAGCAGGATTTCGTGGATCTCCCGGATCAGGCGGAGCGATAGCGGGAAATCCTCGCGCAGGCGGCACAACCCGTGGTTCATCGCGGCGACGTAGTTGGAAACTTCACGGGTGTCATCGATAGGGACGCCGGGGGCTTCGTCCGCTTCGAAGAGCAACAGGTCGGACAGGGAGGATTGGGTGCCCTCGATCTGGGAGGACAGCAAGGCTTCCTTGCGGATATACATGTAAAGGAACAACGATGGGTCGGGCAGGACGGAGGCGATGCCGTCGAGCCGCCCGACCGTCTGGTTGGCGAGTTCGAGGGCGGTTTGCAGGCCGGTGAGGTCGATGGGTGGGATAGGCGGCAACGGCACCGGGACGTAGGCGCGCACCGTCTCGCCGCCGACGGCGGTGGTTTGGTAGTGGCCCAGGCGGGTGGGATGGACGGGCATTGGCACGGGGTCTTGTTAAAGGATGGTTTAATAGCGGATTGGGTTGTTAAGGGATAGACGAGTATGTCTTAATAAGAAATTAACCCGGGTTGCCGTTCCCGGACGAAGCGGCGAAACTACGACTTGCTCTGAAGGAACCAGGTGATGCTGCAAGTGCCCCCCGCCGCCCCCGGCATGCGTGAGGATGAGATCGATACCCCCGCCCTGGTCATCGACCTGGATGCGTTCGAGTCGAATCTGGACACCATGGCGGCGCTGCTCGCGCCGACCGGGGTCAAGCTGCGGGCGCATGCCAAGACCCATAAGTCGCCGGTGATCGCCAAGCTGCTGATGGCGCGTGGGGCGGCATCCCGGACATCCTGGTCAGCAACGAAGTCGTCGGGGCGGCCAAGCTGGCGCGGTTGTGCGCACTGTCGCGGATCGCCAAGGTCGCGGTCTGTGCCGACGATGCCGGCCAGGTGGCGGCGATC
>JAQGHW010000911.1 GCA_028291505.1 Rhodopila sp.
GCATCATGCCCGCAGGAGGGGTATGACTGGGGGTTTGGGCATCAGTCTGCCGGCCAGACCCAGGATCGCGAGCAGGATCAGTCCAGCGCCGGCTCTCTGCTTCCCCTTGGCCTGGCCCGGCCATACAGCCGCGTCACTGGGAACGCTGGCATGGGCAGCGGCTTCCATCCGGGATGGTCCGAGCATGTGCCCAAGGCTTCGCGTTGTCGGCGATGCCGGGGAACGAGCGACGCAGCTCGATGGCGGTCGACAGTTCGCCCTCTTCGGGAAGCATGCTGAACCCGCATGGAGAGACGAAACCAGTCCGGCGCGCGAACGCAGGAGCCAAGCTTGCTACCTCACCAAGTGATCCTTCAGCGACAAGCCGTAAGTAGCAACGGAATTAGCGTGCTTTCAATACAATGGTCCGAAGTGCGACCAGCGACGGCGATAGCGGCTCCCGCGCAGGCAACCCTGACGATCGGGGCCGCGGTATTTGTCATTGTCCCCCGGGTGACAACGATTTCTGGGGGTTGGGGCGCCGTCGTGCCGGCCGGCGATCTCATGCCAGCTTCGTATATGCGCCCGTCCCTCCTGCGGCCTGCGTTGCTTCCGACGTTTTCCAGACTTCCGTCAATATTACTTGATGCATCGCAGCGCCCCCCCGGGCGTTTTGGAATATGCTATAGGAGAACAGGTGACTGACGGCGTGCGCCGTTACTCCCACCGAAGCTGGCGCGGCTGTAGCCTGCAGAAAATGGAAACGTGAGCGATACAATCGCCAATGGCGCGAAGACCTCGGTGCCGCGGGCGATTCATGACTGCTTTCCCCGGGACTCCCGACCCAGGTTCTGTGCGGAACGACAGAGGCTGTATTCAGCCACGCCCATGGCACGCAAGTAAGGCGAAAGATAAGGAGCGCCGTTCATCGAGAAAGGAAGCGCCCGCAGGCGGACTCGATGGCCACGACCGAGAGTATTCCTTTTCGTCCTCGAGCAAACGAAGGTACAAAATGGCCAAGGTAGTTTGCGTTCTTTATGACGATCCGGTTGATGGATATCCGAAAACCTATGCGCGGGACGACCTCCCGAAGATCAGTCACTACCCCGGCGGTCAGACGCTCCCCACGCCGCAAGCCATCGATTTCAAACCGGGCGTCCTGCTCGGCAGCGTGTCCGGCGAGCTGGGGCTGAGGAAATTCCTCGAAAGCCAGGGACACACCCTGGTGGTCACCGCCGACAAGGATGGTGCCGATAGCGTCTTCGAACGCGAGCTCCCTGACGCCGACGTCGTGGTTTCGCAGCCGTTTTGGCCGGCCTACCTGACCGCGGAGCGGATCGCCAAAGCGGCAAGACTGAAGCTTGCGATCACGGCCGGGATCGGATCTGACCATCTCGATCTTCAGGCAGCGATGACGCGGGGCATCACGGTCACCGAAGTGACCTATTGCAACAGTATCAGCGTGTCCGAGCACGTGGTCATGATTGATCTTGTTGCCGGTCCGCAATTACCTCCCCTCCCATGAATGGGTACTCAAGGGCGGATGGAATATCGCGGATTGCGTCCAGCGATCCTACGATCTCGAGGCTATGGAGGTGGGCACGGTGGCTGCGGGACGCATCGGCCTTGCGGTGCTGCGCCGTCTCAAGCCGTTCGACGTTAAGCTCCATTACACTGATCGTCACCGGCTGCCGGAGCCGGTTGAGAAGGAACTGGGCGTCACCTTCCATCCGGACGTCGCATCCATGGTGTCAATTTGCGATGTAGTAACGATCAATGCGCCGCTGCATCCGGAAACGGAAAACCTATTTGACGAGGCGCTCATCGCCAAGATGAAGCGCGGTGCCTATCTCGTGAATACGGCACGCGCCAAGATCTGCAACCGCGATGCGATCGCACGCGCGCTCGAGAGCGGCCAACTCGCCGGGTACGCCGGCGACGTGTGGTTCCCACAGCCGCCGTCCAAGGATCATCCCTGGCGATCCATGCCGCATCACGGAATGACGCCGCACATTTCGGGCTCCTCACTTTCCGCCCAGGCGCGCTATGCTGCGGGCGCGCGCGAGATCCTGGAGTGCTGGTTCGAAGGTAGCCCGATCCGCGAGGAATATCTGATCGTGGACGGCGGCAAGCTCGCCGGGGCTGGAGCCCATTCCTACAGCGCAGGTGACGCGACGCGTGGATCGGAAGAAGCGGCGCGCTTCAAGCACACCACCTGATCGAAGAAAGCGGCTTCCAGATAAGGAACCGGAGCCGCTGTATCTTGGGGATTCCGGGACGGGCTCGGCGGATCGCGAGCGCCAAGTTCTGACCTTCAGCGGAGTGCGCAGTGAAACGCGGGTGCATGACCATCTGTCGGGTGCGTGGGCGATGCGGTAGTTCGCCCAACGAAGCAACGGCCAACGCGGGCCCTATCGGGTGGGACCCAAACGCTGTCTGCCTCCGACGCCGATGTGATCGTGCAGGTCCAAGGTTAGCTGGTCCGGATCAGCCCGCTGGTCTGGCTTGGTTAATCACCGCATCCGCAGGTTGGAGGAAGAGCTGGGGCTTGCCATTTTCAGGTGGGACGCACGGCCCTCCGCGACGTCAAATTGTTCAACGAGGCCGACCAACTCATTCCATCAGCACTGTCAAAGGGGATGGGCCGACCATGCACGAACGACGAACCGATTCGCTTATCTACGCCACGCTTGTCCTCGCAGCGACAGTGGCGGTCTTATCGCTGGAGCATCCCGGCGGGCTCGTTCGACAAGCAGCATTGCTGATGCTCACTGCCTCCGCCTCCGAACTTGCCGTAGCTGCCGGGGCTGTCGGAGATCTGGATGTTCCACCGTGAGCGACTTGTGTTGCATGGAGCCAGTCCTGGTTGCGGATAGACGGGTGGCGGCACACATCGGGAAGCCGCTTCACTTCCCTGGAACCGCTTTGCTTTGCCGCTCAAACACCATGCCGAACACCGCCATCACATCCCAAGCCCCGGTATCGGGTCACGAACTGGGCCGATTATGACGCTTCACTGAGGCGGGGGGCGGCTTGACCGTGTGGTTTACGGATGAGGCGGTCCAGGCGTGGCGGGCGGAGCCGCGAACCACGCCAAGCGGCCAGCCGCATTACTCCGCCCTGGCGATCAGCACGGCCCTGAGATGGGCTTGGTCTTTGGCCTGGCGCTGCGGCAGACCGAGGGGCTGATCCTGCTTGGGGAGAGCATGCAAAATCCTGGGGGGAT
>JAQGHW010000981.1 GCA_028291505.1 Rhodopila sp.
GGAAAACTGGGGACATGCGCGGCCTGGGCAGTATCGGCGATCCACTGCTTGGTCTTGTCGCGGCTCCATTGCGACATCAGGGCGTGCAGCGCATCCCAGTTTGCCACTCGGTCGGCCTTGGTGGCGAAGCGGGCCTCCTGGCTCCAGGCGGGTGAGCCCATCGCTTGCAGCCACGACGCCCATTGGCGGTCCTCGCGCGGTGAGATCGCGGCATAGCCGTCGCTGGCGGGCAGAATGCAGACCGTGGCGCCGTTGCCGTCGGCCACCCGCTTTCGGGACCAGTTGGCCCCGGTCCGGCTTGCTCGGGTCAGTTCGGTGATTGCCAGCGTCGCCAGCGCTTCGTGGATCGAGACGTCGACGGTGCCACCTTCGCCGAGTAACGCTGCATGCATGCCGGCGCAGGTTGCGGCCAGGCCGCCGATGAATGCGGACTGCTCGCCGGCGGGACGCATCGGGGGCTCGTCCAGGTCGTCCACCTGGCCCGTCAGCATGCGGGCGATGCCGCTGGCGAAGAACAGAGTCAGGTCGGTGGCTGGTTCCTCGGCGCGTGGCCCGGTCTGCCCGAACGGGGATATCAGCACCAACGCTGCTCGCGGATTGGTCCGCCGCAACGTTTCGGTGTCGTGGCCGGATCGTCGCAGGGTCGCGGGGCTGCCTTCGCAGACGATCAGGTCCGCGGCCGCCAGCGCTTGTTCCGGCGGCGTGCCGATCGGGCCTTGGTTGAGGTGTTCGGCGAGGGGCGAGGACCGGCTGGGACCGATGCGGACGACCCGGGCGCCGACGTCCGCGAGCAGGCGGCCGCACACCGCGGCTGCCAGGCCCGGTCCGATCTGGGCCACTCGAAAACCATTCAGCAACGACATCGCAGGTGTTCCCGAACCGATGGGAGGACGATGCACAGAGATGGCGCGGTTTACAAATCGGGGGCGGCTATCGGCGGGCGTCGGTGGCTATACGCAGCGCCATTCCGGCGAGCACGGTGCCCATCAGCCAGCGCTGCACCACCAGCCATATCGGCCGGTTCGCCAGGAAAGCGGCGATCGATCCGGCCGTTGTCGCGACCACCGCATTCACGCTGAGGCTGATGGCGATCTGGATGGTCCCCAACACCAGCGACTGACCAAGGACGCCGTGCGCGGGATCGATGAACTGAGGCAACAACGACAGATAGAGCACGGCGATCTTCGGGTTCAACAGGTTCGTTACGAGGCCCATCATGAACAGCCGGCCGCGGCTGTCGACCGGCATTGGCCGCACCTGAAAGGGTGACCGGCCGCCCGGCTTCAGCACCTGCCATGCCAGATACAACATGTAAGTCGCGCCGCTGATGCGCAAAGCGTCGTATCCGTACGGCACCGCCAGCAGCAACGCGGTGATGCCGAGTGCCGCGCTGAACATGTAGAACACGAAGCCCAGCGCGACGCCACCCAGGGAGATCAGGCCCGCCGCGCGGCCCTGGCAGATCGAACGCGAGATCAGGTACATCATGTTCGGGCCGGGGGTCAGGGCCATCCCGAGCGAAACGAGTGCGAAGGCGGCGAGACCTGGTAAGCCCAACATGATGCGTGCCCTTCTTCCGACCGGATTCGTCCAACGATGCACAGAGACGTGCGGTTTACAAAATCGGCGGGCGTTGCGATAGATCAAGCGGGAGTTCACCCGTAAAATCGGGAGTCAACGACATGCTCGGCCTCATGCAAAGCCGCCCGCTGCTTGTTTCCACGCTGGTGGACTACGCCGCATCTTGCCATGCGGACCGGGAAGTTGTCTCGCGCGATCCTGACGGTCTGGTTCACCGCACGAACTATGCGATCGTTGCGGCACGGGCGAAACGGCTGGCGAACGCGTTGCACAGGCTTGGTGTCCAATTCGGCCGCCCGGTCGCGACGCTCGCGTGGAACGGTTTCCGCCATCTGGAGCTGTATTACGGGGTGACCGGCAGCGGTCGCGTCCTGCACACGGTCAACCCGCGGCTGTTTCCGGAGCAGATCCAATACATCATCAACCATGCCGAAGACGCCTTTGTTTTCTTTGATCCGGCGTTTGTCCCGCTGGTCGAGCAACTGGCACCTCATCTGCCGCTGGTGCGTGGGTGGGTGGCACTTTGCGATGCAGCGGACATGCCGGCGGTGAAGGTTAAAAACCTGCTTTGTTACGAGGATATCGTCGGCGCCGCTTCGTCCGATTATCAATGGCCGTTGTTTGATGAAAACACCGCCTCGACGCTCTGTTATACATCCGGCACGACCGGCAATCCCAAAGGCGTGCTCTACAGCCATCGGTCAACCGTGCTGCATGCGTTTGGCGCCTGCACGACGGATTCGTTCGGTTTTTCGGCGCGGGATTCGATCCTGGTCGTGGTGCCGTTGTTCCATGCGAACGCCTGGGGTGTGCCGTTCGCTGCCGCTCTGTGCGGTGCCAAACTGGTTTTGCCGGGACCGCGGCTCGATCCTGAGAGCATCTATATGCTGTTGGAGCAGGAGGGTTGCACCATGGCCGGTGGCATCCCGACGATCTGGCTCAACTTTCTCGCGTGGGTGGAAACCAGGCGGGCGCAGCTCGATTTGTCACGGCTGAAACTGAAGCGGGTGTTTGCGGGTGGGACCGCGCCGCCCCGCGCGACGATCGAGAAATTCCGGGATCTACTGGGGGTTTTTCTGCTGCATGTCTGGGGCATGACCGAAACGAGCCCGCTGGTGACGATCGCGTCGCCGGTGTCGAAACACGCGGGGCTGAGCGCGGACAAGATCGTCGACATGCAGGTGAGCCAGGGGCGCCAGATGTATGGCGTGGAGCTGCGGCTTGTCGACGCGGACGGCCGGGTGCTGCCGCATGACGGGGTGACGGTGGGTGAACTGAAGGTCCGCGGCAACTGGGTGATCTCGGGGTACTTCAAAGGTGAGGGTGGTCAGGTTGTCGATCGAGACGGCTGGTTCGGCACTGGCGATGTCGCAACGATCGATCCCGATGGCTATGTGCGGCTGACCGATCGGCTGAAGGACGTTATCAAGTCGGGCGGGGAATGGATTTCATCGATCGAGATCGAGAACCTGGCCGTTTCACATCCGGATGTGTTCGAGGCCGCCGTGATCGCGGTGCATCACCCGGTCTGGCAGGAGCGTCCGCTGCTGATAATCCAGCCGAAGCCGGGCAGGAATCCGAGCAAGGAGTCAATCCTTGAGTTCCTGTCGTCGCGCATCGTCAAATGGTGGCTGCCTGACGACGTGCTGTTTGTCGAAAGCCTGCCGCATACCGCGACCGGCAAGCTGCTGAAAACCGAGTTGCGAGCACGGTATCATGGGCACCTCGCTGTCAGCGGGTAGAGAAACGTTCATGTAAGCGGCCTTCGGGTCACGCGCCCGATACGGGGTCCGGCACTGTGCCATCGCCGGAAGAGTGTGACATGGTTGGCCGATGTCCGACCTGAAACCACCTTCCAGCACCCGGCTGTGGCTGCTGCTGGCCGCCGCGTTCGGCACCTTCTCCATCGGTGCCGGATTCATGCATGCCTACACCGTCTTCCTGGTGACCTTCATCGAGGCGTTCGGATGGAGCCGAGCGGAAGTTTCGCTGGCCTATTCGGTGTCGCAGATCGTCAATGGCGTAAGCTCACCGCTGGTTGGCTGGCTGGTGGACCGCCTGGGACCCCGGCGCCTTGTTCTGATGGGCGGCGCGCTGCTTACCGCCGGGTTGCTGGCGAACGCCTGGGCCACCCAACTGTGGCACATCGTCGTGCTGTACGGCGTGGTGATGACGCTGGGGGCCAACTGCCTCGGCCTTGTGGTGTTCGTGCCGCTGCTGTCGCGGTATTTCGTGCGCAACCGAGGCATGGCGGTGTCGGTCGTGCAGTCGGCGAATGGGTTCGCGCGGGCGTTCTCGGCACCCGTGGCGACGCTGATGATCTCCGGGCTGGGCTGGCGCGGCGCGTATCTTTGGCAGGGCGTGGCGATGGGCGTCATTGTGCTGCCGCTGGCGTCCTTGTTCCGCGGGATAGGGCAGGGTGGCCGCCGCCGCTCCTCCGACGGCGAAGGCGGCTGGACGGTTCGCCAGGCGGTCCGGACACCGCATTTCTGGCTGCTGTTCTCGGTCTATATGTTCACCGGCCTGGGCAGCTTCCTGGTCGCGCTGCACCAGCTTGCGTTCGCGGTCGATATCGGGTTCGACAAGCTTTATGCCGCCGGCGTCCTGGGCATGGGCGCGTTCCTGTCACTGCCGGGGGTGATCGTTACGGGTACGCTGTCGGATTATGTGGGACGCGAGGTGTCCGCTGTCGTCACCTATGGAACATCCATTCTGGGCGTGGTTTTCGGGTTGATGATCACCTCGCCGGACCAGCACGTTTTACTGTGGCTGCACGCCTGTTTTTTCGGCCTGACCTGGGGTGCCCGCGGCCCGGCGATCACCGCGAAGACCGCCGATCTGTTTCCCGGTCCGAACCTTGGCGCCATCCTGGGCGTTATCACCATCGGCACCGGCCTTGGCGCGGCAGGCGGGTCCTGGCTTGCCGGGTTCGTGTTCGATACAACCGGCAGCTACCGGGTCGCGTTCGGCCTGTCGATCGTGTTCTATGTCGCCGGCAGCATCGCCTTCTGGGCGCTGCGGCGTCCGCCGGCGATCCGCCTTGTTTGATCGCATGCTTCACACGCTTTGAACGTTACGCTCAGCGTGATTATGCTAGGAGACGCACCATGTTGTTCCTCGTCATCAGCGAACCGCGCCCGGAGCGGCCGTCGAGCGTCACGGCGGCTCGGCAGAGCTACTGGACATGGATCCAGCCGCTGATCGACCGGGGAGAGGTCCGATCGGTCCACGCCAAGGTCGGGCGCGGCGCGGCGGTGCTGTTCGATGTTGCATCCAACGAGGCGCTGCACGCACACTTGAACGCCTGGGCCGATATCATTCCGGCTCGATTCGAGGTGCACGCGCTGATCGATCCGGTCCATGCGCGACGCTTCCTGGACACGCAAGGTGCGGCGGGGTAGCGGGCGTTGGCCAGGCCCGGCGCTTCGCGGGGATGTGCAGCACCATGACCAGGGATGCTGCCACGCTGGACGTGTCCGCGGGGTACATCCTGGCCTACCGGCTGTTCGACGTTGCCTATGCGATCGACCTCGCCAAGGCCGAGGAGACCTGGGCCAGGACCGTCCGCACAGGAAGCTCCCGCGGGCGGCTGACCTCGACGCCCGCCAAGGCGCTTGACTTCGGGGAGCCGCCGGTCGCCCTGGCCCTGGGCACGATCTCGCTGCCGCTGCCGGACGGACCGCTGCCGGCCGCGGTGACCGCTCGGCTCTACGAGTTCGGCATCGTCAGTATCGCCATCCGCGCGACGGTCGTGGATCTGTCGTGGGCGGCATTCACGCAACGATTGAACGCCGTGGATCGCGCGGTCGGCCCCACACCGGCAACGACCTTGTGGATCGAGCTTCTGGACCGCGTCCGCCAAGGCGTCGGTGAGGCGTTGGTCCGCCCGATGCCGTCCACGCTGGAGGAAGACTACCTGATCGGCGTCGCCAACGCGTTCAGTCAGCCGATGACCGCCGAGGCCATCCTGAACCGCCTGGACCTGGTGCCGCTGCTGTCCGGCGAGCAACGCAAGCTGTCCGAGGGCGCTCGGCGCGACCTTCTGCGCCATCGTTATTCTTACTACGTCGACGATCTGGTGGTGCTGACCTGGGACCGCGCGTTCGTTTATGAGCCGCGCGGCGATGCCGACGTCATCGACGTTCTTGAGGTGGCGAACGCTCAGTTGCTGGAAATGCGGTATTACGACGAACTGCTGGATGCCGAGCTGCCGCGGATGTACGACCTGGTGGAGGCGGCGAGGCGGCGATGGCCGCTGCCGGGTGCCCGGCGCTTCGCCGATCTGGCGCGCCGGCTGTACACCATGGTCGCCGAAGTCACGGAACTGACCGAGAAGGTGGATAACGCGCTGCAAGTGACCGAGGATGTCTATCTGGCCCGCATCTACACGGCGGCATTGGACCTGTTCCGGGTGCGCACCGTGAGCGCGGCGGTGGATCGCAAGCTGTCGATTATCCGAGATACCTACACCGCGTTGTACGACGAGGCGTCGGGCAGCCGTTCGGAATTGCTGGAGATTTTCGTTCTGATACTGATCGCGGTGGAGATCATACTCGCGGTGATCCGATAGGATGACCCGGGTAATAAAGGGCCCCGGCGGACGCACGGGCCTTTATTCAAAAGCCGGTCACCGCCGGTGGTCCAGTGACGACCGAGGGGTGTCGTTGCAAGCGCAACCAAGCAACTGCCCGGTCGTAGTGTCGGGGCGGGAAATCCGACCCCGCCCTGACCAGATCGGAGAGTGGCTAGCGGCCTCTCTTCCGCTTCGTCAGCGCTTCAAATGTGCTGATCAGGCCCTCGATTTCTGCTGAAACAGATTCGAATTCCTCGGCCAGCTGAGCATATGCGTCGCGTGCTTCGGGCTCGGTCTCTGAGCTGGCATACGTGGAGCAATCCGCCGCCCATGCCAGGGGATCTCGAACAAAGCCGTTGGATGTGTCCACCATATCCATTTTGTAACTCCTTCGGCAGCGCTGCATTAATAGGAAATCAGATGACGCCAATCGGTAGTTTATCGTTAATCGATCATAAAAGCCGCGAGCCCGCATCGTCATCGCCATGCACGTTTGCGTGTATTGTCAGGCATTCGGCGCGAAGCTTCGGGCGTGGCGGAATGATTCTCCGTCATTATTGATATATGATAACATTATCGACTTGAAGTCGACGCTGCCAGACCTTCCCGCGATCGTCTCCCGGATTTGACGGCGGAATGGTTCACCTGTTGCATGTCTGCGCCGCGCCGGGCGGCCGTGACCGCGTCGAGGTGGTGATCGCGCGGAGCCTGCCGGTGCTCAGGTGCGACGAACGCCGTAGAACTGCGGCAAGCCTTCGCGAATGTCTCGGAGACTGCTTTGGAACGCTGTGGGCTGAAAGTATAAGCCGAGCGGCGCGAACGAAGGGTTGTGGAAGAACTGAATCTGAATGTCGCGGCTGATGCGCTGACGCGCCGCAAGGTTCGGGGCGTCGAACCAGGCCTCGCGAAGAGCTTCCATTTCGGGGTCGACCGGCCAGCCGTACCAGCCCTTGCCGTCGGCGCGCAGTGCGGTTGCCGCGGCGGGGGTGACGTTCTGGGAGCTGGACTGGAAGGTGAAGAAGATGTACCAGCCGCCCTTGCCGATCGGCTCCCTGCTGGCGCGCCTCTGCTGCACCGTTCCCCAATCGAGACTTTGCAGATCGATGTTGAACCCCATTCGTTTCAGCAGGTCCGACCCTACCTGGGCCAGCGCGTACAGCGTCGGGGAGTCCGCCGCCGCCGGGATCACGATCGTTTCGCCATTGTAGCCCGCGGCTGCCAGATCGTTTCGCAATGTCGACGGGTCGCTGACGCTGCCGAGGTTTTCCAGGCCCGCCTCACTCGCCATGGCTGTGTCCGGAACGAAAATCCCGACCCGGTCCCGGATCAGATCGGGGACACCGCCGGCGGCGGCCGCCATGAATTCGTGCTGGTTGACGGCGGAAACCACAAGGCGGCGGATCGTCGGATTGTCGAACGGGGGGAACAACTGGTTAAACCGTATGATGCCGTTGGCGCCCGATTTGTCCTTCACCGCCACGGTCAGGTTGGGGGTCCGTTTCAGCTGGGGAACAAGGTCCAGCGCTGGATTCTCCCACCAATCGAACTCACCTGACGCCAGAGCGCCTGCTGCGGTCGCAGGATCGGGCACCACGGTCCATTCGACCCGGTCGAAATGAACGATCTTCGGGCCCGATGCGAATTCCGGTCTGCCGTCGGCGCGGGGAATGTAGCCGGAGAATTTCTCGTAGACGACGCGAGAGCCCGGGACGCGCTCATCCGTCTTGAAGCGGAACGGGCCGCTGCCGATCATTTCGGTGACCTGCTTGAATGGATCGGTGCGAGCCAAGTGTTCCGGCATGATGACGGGCACGCTGATGATCACCGCCAACGCATCGGGCAGCAGGGCGAACGGTTTTTTCAGCCGGAAACGGATGATGCTGTCGGACGGGGCGGAAAGCTCGTGGGTGCGGGCGGCGAGCACCGCGCCAAACGCGTCGCGTTGCCACCAGCGCTGAATGCTGGCGACGGCATCGCGGGCCAGGACTGGGGAGCCGTCGTGAAAGCGCAGGCCTTCGCGCAGGGTCAGATCCCACTGCAGCCCGTCCTGGCTGATGACGTGGCCGGCGACCATCTGCGGATTGGCCGCGTAGTCGTTGTCCATCCCGTAAAGCGTGTCGAAAACAAGATGGGCGTGGCAGCGGGTTACCGAGGCGGTGGTGAACATCGGGTCGAGCGTGGCCAGATCGGATTGTGGAATGAATTTCAGAATGTTGGCGCTGCCGGCCCTGACGACCCGAGGCGCGGCGAGGGCGGCGGTCCCGGCGAGGACCGAGGTGAGCAGGCGACGGCGACGCATGAAGGTACCTCCCGCAGGGCAGCCGGGTGAAGGAAGCACCTCGGCGCCCAGGAGAACAGCCCCTGGTACCGGCTTTTAAGGCCTGGGGCTCAGGACGCTCCGCTCCTTGCGCTGCTACCTCGGTCGGCGACCCTGCCCAAGTTACGGTCCAACCTCTGCCCTACTGGTTCCGAAGTCGTTGCTGCTGGAAATATTGCCAGGTTGCCTCGCGCTGCGCTCGGGTCAGGTGCGGCACGCCGCGCTGCGCCAGGAATTGGTCGAACTGCGTCTGCATCATGGCCTCGGTAGCGGCGGGTGTGGCCGGTGCACCTGCTTGATGTTGCGCAAGCCAGGCCGAGGCCGGCGCAAACCGCGTCCAGCCCGGCTGTGCGGCGGCAAGATTGACATCGTGCCATTTCGGATGATGCGGCGGCTTCAACAACTCGGGGAACTTGCCGAAGAACGTATCCACGAACGTCACCAGGTTCCGATATCGCCTCGTCCCCGCCGGCCAGCCGTAGACGGCCAAGGCCACACCCACGCCCATCGTTTCCACTGTTTGGTCGCCCTGGATCAGGGTCGGATAGTCGGCGTGGGTGAACTCCCCACCCGGCAGATAGGTCCTTTCAAGATCCGGAGTTGACGGGATTGGCACAAAATGCAGGCCGCTGTTGGCAGGTTGGGAGGTAAACAGGCGAACCGGCTTGCCGGCTGTATAGATGTTGGCAGCGAGCTCACCCCGCCGCAGCTTGTCCTGCGCGATCGTCGGCTCGTCCGTGCGGAAGTCCGGCGCGATACCCAGTGTCTTGAAGATGGCGCGGGCGGTCAGGTTGGTGCCGGCGCCTTCCACGTCGATGTTGACGGGCTTGCCCTGAAGATCGGCCAGGGCCGTGATCTCATCCCGCGCGCAGACATGCACGTCGTTGTCGTAGAGCTTGCAGATATATTGGATTTTGCCGAGGTCGCCTGGATAAAGGTGCGTCGTCTGCGCAAAGGCAAGCACGTCCGCGGCGATCAACGCGAGATCGACCCCCGGGAGGTGAATAAGATCCCCGAGGTTTTGCAGCGATCCCTTGCCGACGATCGGCACAACGCGGAGCGTGTCGGAGTTCAGCACAGAGGTCAGATCCGTGGCGACGCGCATGAACGTGCCGTCGATCTCCCCGCCCATGATTCCGATCGTGGCCGGTTGGGCGGTATCCGCCGCGTGCGCGCTTGATCGCCCCAGCAGGGCCGCGGCGGGAAGGGCCGAAAGCAGAAAGCGGCGATCCATGTTTACCTCACTGACAGGGCTTCAAGCAGCGGGCCGGCATCGGCATCGCCGAGCCGGACGGCACGTTCGTACCAGCGCTGGGCAAGCGCCGGATCGGCATCGATGCCGCCCAGGGCGGTTTGTGCCAGGTAGGCCGGATCATACAGACGGCCCAGGTTACGTGCCGCCGCGGCGTCGCCTTGCTGCGCGGAACTGAGATAGAAGCGGCGCGCTCCGGAGAAATCACCGAGCCGCTCGGCCTCAAGGCCCCGGGCGAACAGCAAGGCGGCGCGGCTGTCGGCAGCCGGTGGCGGCTGTGGCGGCCCGACTTGGCCGGGCGCCAGTTGACCGGGCTTCATCTGGCCTGCATCCCCTGGAGCCGGTCTCGTCTGGCTGGGCCCAATCTGGCTGGGCCCCGTCTGGCTGGGCCCCGTCTGGCTGGGCCCCATCTGGCCGGGCCCCACCTGGCTGGGACCCACCTGGCCGGGCCCCATCTGGCCGGGCCCCATCTGGCCGGGCCCAATCTGGCTGGGCCCCATCTGAGAAGGTCCCACCTGATTGGAGGCGCCCTGGGGGCCGGCTGCGCGGGCTGGAGCTTCCGAAGACCCCGGCGCGTGCCCCGGCGCGGCGGTGGCAACGGCCGGCAGCGCTGCCGTGGTGCGTGGGGCGAGGGCCGCTTGAGCCCGGTCCAATCGCTCCTCGGACAACGCATCCGAATTTTCGCCCGTCGGCGGGCCTGACTTGCCGCTCTCGAGCAAAGCTGACAGTTGCTGAATTTCAGCCCGGCTCGCCGTGGGAAGCAGATCCATCATGGTCATGACCGTTTCGGTCATGTTGTCCCCGGCCGGTTTCCAGCGGTGGCCCGCGGCTGCCTGGGCCTTGGCCCGCGCCAGCAGCTCCGAGAAGGTCGGCTCTTCGGCGTGTCCCGGCAGCGCCGTCATCAGCAAGACGCCGATTGCCAAAAAGCCGCTACGAAGGTCGCCAGGCATTTCAACGTTTCCCGCGCGAGATATTTTTTTACCGCCCTGGCCGCTCGCGGCGCCAGACTTGAACGGTTCGATGCCGAACGAAAAACTGTGCTCGGGACGCCGCAAAGGGCGATATAGGACCGGAGACCCGGTTCCAAAACCGGCAAACGCCCGAAGCCAGTCAGCGTTCAGGTTGACCTTACTTTTAACTGCGTCCCGGCAAAAGACCAGCTAATGGATCAGCGTAAAGGTAAATGCGGGCTAACAATTTCTTGAGCAAGCCAACAAAACTACACCTGCCAGTTGTTGTCGCCCGATGCGAACGCCGCCTGCGATGCCAGGGCCGGTTGCAACGAGTCCGCCTGGTCCTGCTGTAGGCGGGCTGGTCCACGGTGCAGCCGCACCATCGAGCCGCGGCTGGTGCGCTTGCCTTTCCCCTCCGCTTGAGCGACTCTGGCGCCATCAGCTAATCGAAAATAAGCAAAGCGAGGATGCCGTGAACGACTCCACGATCGTCAGCGACTCAGTCAAACGTTTCAAGTGGGTCGGCACCCGTCCGATTCGTCCCGATGGCGTGCCCAAGGTGACGGGACGAGCGATGTACGGGGCGGACCTGAAGCTGCCGGGGATGCTGTATGGGAAGATCCTGCGGTCGCCGCACGCGCATGCCCGCATCAAGTCGATCGACACCTCGGCTGCCGAGGCGCTGCCGGGCGTGAAGGCGGTCATGACCTCGGCCGACCTGCCGCAGCAGAAATTCGACTACATTGGCCCGGAGCGCGTAGCGGTGAACTTCTGGCACGTCACCCGCAACATCCTGGCGCGTGAGAAGGCGCTGTATGAGGGCCATGCGATCGCCGCGGTCGCCGCGATCAGCAGCAGCATCGCCGACGAGGCGGCATCGTTGATCAAGGTCGAGTATGAGGTTCTGCCGCACGTCATCGACGTCGATGAAGCGATGGCGCCCGACGCGCCGCTGCTGTTCGAGGACATGATCACGCGCGGCATCGAGCCGGCGCCGACGAAGCCATCGAACATCTCCAAGCGTCTGGAATTTGTCATCGGCGACGTGGAGGCGGGGTTCAAGACCGCCGACGTCGTGATCGAGAAGGAGTTCAAGACCGCCGCCGTCCATCAGGCGTATATCGAGCCGCACGCCTGCGTCGCGAAGTATGAGCCTGATGGGCAGTGCGAGATCTGGTCCTCCAGCCAGGGTCACTTCCAGATGCGCGCGCTGACCGCACAGATCATCGGCGCCAAGCTGGGCGATCTGCGGGTGACGCCGGCGGAGATCGGTGGCGGTTTCGGCGGCAAGACAGTCACCTACCTGGAACCCGTCGCGGCCACGCTGTCGAAGAAGGCTGGCGCCCCGGTCCGCCTGCAGATGACCCGCGAGGACGTGTTCCGCGCCTCGGGCCCAACCTCGGGCGCGTCGATGTGGGTGAAGATCGGCGTCAAGAAGGACGGCACGATCGTTGCGGCGGATGGCATCTTCAAGTTCCAGGCGGGCGCGTTCCCGGGCTCGCCGGTGATGAACGGCTGCCTGTGCGCCTATGCGCCGTATGAGATCGCGAACCAGCGGGCGGTGGGTTACGACGTGATATCGAACCGGCCCAAGGCGGCGGCGTACCGGGCGCCGGGGTCACCGATCTCGGCGTTTGCCGTGGAGAGCGTGATCGACATGTGCGCGAAGGCCATCGGCATGGACCCGCTGGAACTGCGCCACAAGAACGCCTGCCACATCGGCACGCCGACCCTGGCCGGCCCGAAGCACGCCCATGCGGGATACGCCGAGACGCTGGAAGCGCTGATGAGCCACCCGGCGTACAAGGTGAAGCTGGGTCCGAATCAGGGCCGGGGCGTTGCCTCCGGCTACTGGTTCAACGGCGGCGGTGAGTCTAGCGCTACGTTGCAGATCAATGCCGACGGGACCGTGTTGGTCGCCACGGGCAGCCCCGACATCGGCGGGTCGCGCGCATCGATGGCGATCATGGCGGCGGAGACGCTGGGTGTGGACTACAACACGGTCCGAGCGATCGTCGCGGACACGGCGTCGGTGGGGTATACGCACGTTACGGGTGGGTCGCGGGTTACGTTCGCGACGGGCACCGCCGTGGTGAACGCGTCGAAGACCGTGGTGAAGGAGCTGTGCAAGCGGGCGGCGCTGATCTGGGGCGTGGATGAGGAAGGCGTGATCTGGGACGACGGTTACGCCAAGCCGGCCGGGTCCAACGTCGGCGAGTTCACGCCCCTGTCGCTGGCGCAGATCGCGGCCAAGGCGGCAGCGACCGGTGGCCCGATCACGGCGTCCAACGGGGTTAATGCGGGCGGCCAGGCTCCCGGCTTCGCTTCGCAGTTCTGCGACGTGGAAGTGGATCCGGAAACCGGCAAAGTGACGATCCTGCGGTTCGTTGCCGCCCAGGACGTGGGTCGCGCCATCCACCCGGCCTATGTGGAGGGTCAGATCCAGGGCGGCGTGGTGCAAGGCATCGGCTGGGCGCTTAACGAGGAATATATCTACAACGCCAAAGGCTTGCTGGATAACCCGGGCTTCCTCGATTACCGCTGCCCGGTTGCGTCCGACCTGCCGATGATCGACGCGATCATGGTGGAGGTGCCCAATCCGACCCATCCATATGGCGCGAAGGGCGTCGGCGAAGTAGGTATCTGCCCGCCGATGGCTGCGATCGCCAACGCCATCGAGATGGCAACCGGAAAGCGCATGACCGAACTGCCGATGTCACCGCCGCGCCTGCTCGCCGCCCTGTCGGAGTGACCTGGTGGCGAAAATCGTATTCACCTCGGGCTTCGCGCGTCGTTACACCAACGGCGTGCGGGAGTTCGAGGTGGAGGCGAAGAACCTGCGCGGCGTGCTGAAGGCGATGGACGAGTTATATCCGGGCCTGGGCGAGCACCTGGAGGAAGAAACCACGGTCGCCATCAACGGCGAATACCACGAGACCGGCTATTTCCAGCCGGTTCCGCCGGGGGCGGAAGTGTTCTTTATTCCGCGGATCGAGGGCGGGTAACAGGACTTGCATAAAATATTCTGTATTAACAATGAATATGCTGGGCAATACCTTGGCGGACGAAAAATTAAAAATTAAGCGATGGGCCGTATTCTGCTGGCCCGGGTCCTCAGAACATGCGGACAAATAATTTTGTGGCCCACGCGTAACGGGATCAAGATCGGCGTGGCTGGTTCTACTCGCACGACCAAGCCGTGGATCAGGATACTGCATTGGGTGCCTATCAGGCGGATTGACCCGAAGCCGAGGAATTCAGCTAGCTTCCCGTCATCGCGCCCTCATTCCGAGTCTGCCTCTCCGGATATTCTGTGACGTTTCCGGAGTCTGGCGCACCTCCGTTTGTCGATATTAACGTCTGGTTAACTATGCGTCTCTACTATGCTATATTTCCTGCCTTGCTCGGTATGGGTTGGGGTTTCGAATTTGCTTTTCATGTCACACCTCGTCACCACGATCAGCATACGGTTCAAGATCATCTTGACGCTTGCAGTGGCGCTGGGTTGTACGATTACACTGTGTGTGCTGTTGTTTGAGCGACTCAACGACGTGAACCTTCAGGTAGAGGGCACTCGGGATACAGCCGTCCGGCAGACGCGACTTCTGGGCGAGTTCGCTGGTCATACGATGCGCTTGCGGCAGCCAGAGGCGATCCGAGCTTCAGCTTCCGACACCGCCGCGAAGCCCCAGGAAGCTGCGAGCGTAGGCAAATTCGGCCGGCAGACCGTGGCCGTCCTAGGCACTGCCGCCAGCATCTGGATCATGACTGTCGTGGGTTTAACCGGCCTGCTGTGCCTGGTGACCTATTGGCGGATGATGAAGCGCATCTCCATGCCGGTAGCCGTAATGACGCGCGCAGTGCTGCGGTTCGTGGAGAACGACGAGGCGGCGGCCATTGTCGGCATCGGCCGGCGCGATCAGATCGGCGCCATGCCCAAAGCCGTCGAGGTGTCCGAAAAGACAGAGCAGCGCAGGGCGATACGCCACAAGGTCGACCTGGCCTGCTGGCTGAATGTGCCAGGTTCTCCACTGCACGCAGCCAATATCATCGATCTGTCGGAGGGCGGAGCGTGTTTGCGTGGCGGGCCGAAACTGGGGGCAGGCGAATGCGGCGTGCTCAATCTGGATGGGTCCGAAAATGCACTGAACTTCATCGTTCGTGGCACCCACGGCGGACTGCTGCACGTGATGTTTGGCTCAGACGCGGCCACCGTTGCAGCGGTCAAATCCACTCTCCAACAGGAAGTGCTAGATAGCTCCGCGTAAGCTCCAAGGAAGCCCGTCGCCGGCCCCTGTTTGTAGGGCGCTCCGGCCCCGTTGACCTGCTACGTCAAACGAGGCCGACGCGTCGGGCTCAGGCCTGCGCCACTACTGGATACGGCTGTTCCCACTTGTCCAGATAGACGAAGTCCGACAGCTTGCCGCGGCCGACCGGGCCGAATTTGCCCATCGGATACCCGATCGGCAGGATCGCGTACGAGTGCACGCCTTCCGGCAGACCCAGCGCGGCCTCGGTTTCCTTGGCGTGCAGCAGATGCCGCGTTGTCAGGGTCGAGCCGAGCCCGAGCGCTCGGATCGTCAGGAGCATGTTCTGGACGGCTGGATAGATCGATGCGCCGGCGCCGCGGCCCGGATTCGGCCCATCCACCAGGCATGCAACGATCCAGACCGGAGCTTCGTGGAAGTGTTCGGTCAGATACTCCACCGCGCCGTGTTGCTTGCCGTATCGTTCCGCCGTCACGCCGGGTGGCGTTGGACTTTTGGCGTAACGAGGTCCGATGACCTCATCGAACGCCTTCTTGTACCAGACCTGCACCGCCTTCTTGATCGCCGGATCCTTGATCACCAGAAACCGCCAGGTTTGCGTATTCCCGCCGTTGGCAGCGCTGATCCCCGCCTCCAGGATCTGCTTGATCATTTCATCCGGAACCGGGTCTGGCTTCAGCCGACGCATCGAGCGGGTGGTGCTGACGATCTCGAAAAAATCAGGCATGGTCGGTGGTCTCCCCTAGAACATGATCGCGTTGAGCGGAACGTCCGAAGCGTGTCTATCATGCGGTTTCAGGCCCTTGCAGGTCGTGTGATCAGCCCGCAACGGTTTAGATACGTTTCACCGGCGCGACGCCGCCCGAACCGGAACGGCCGCCGTCGATGACAATATGCGTGCCGGTCACGTCGCCGGACAGGTCCGAACAGAGATATAACACGGCACCGGCGATTTCCTCCGGCGTCGCATAACGCCCGGTTGGGATGCCGGCGGCGTAGGCGGCATGGACGCCCGCGGGATCATTCGGATTCCGCTGCGATTCCAGCGAGCGCATCATGCGCGTTTCCACGGGGCCCGGGCAGACCGCGTTCACCCGGATCCCAAGCGCCGCCACGTCGGTCGATGCGACCTTCGTAAGGCCAAGAACGCCATGCTTGGACGCCACATAGGCCGGCATACCGGGCGACCCGAAAAGTCCCGCGACCGAGGCGGTATTCACGATCGCCCCAGACCCCTGCTTCAGCATCACCGGCAGCACATGGCGCATCCCCAGGAAAACGCCCTTCAGGTTGACTGCGATGACTTTGTCAAAGACCTCTTCGTCATAGTCCTGGGTGGGCATCACCTTGCCCTCGATACCGGCGTTGTTGAAGAACGCGTCGATCCGGCCGTACGCGGCCAGCGTCTTGTCGACGTAGTCCTTAACGGACGCCGACTTCGTCACATCGGCCAGCACGAACGCCGCCGTCCCGCCGCGCTGGGCGATGATGTCGACGCTGGCATGGCCGGTGTCCGCATCGGCATCCACCACCATCACCTTGGCGCCGCGCAGTGCGAACCCCAACGCCGTCGCCCGGCCTATCCCGCCGCCACCGCCGGTGATCAGTGCCACCTTTCCAGTGAAGTCCATTGTCGTTTCCTTCCTCATCCAAATAGCGGCATAGTAACGAAATGCCTGACCCTGGCAGACGCTTACACCACCTTACCCTCGTGCAGTCGTGCGATCTCCTCCGCGCTGTACCCGAGTTCGGTCAACACGGTGTCGGTGTGCTCGCCGGCTTCTGGTGTCGCACTGCGAATGCTCCACGGCGTGCGGCTCAGTTCGATCGGCTGACCGACAACCTCCACCTGTCCAAGCAGCTTGTGCGGTACGGTCCGGGTGATTTGCAGATGCTTCACCTGCGGATCCGCGAACACTTCGTTCATCTTGTAGATCGGGCCGGAGGGAACGCCCGCCTTGTTCAGGGCTTCGATCCAGTCGGCGGAGGTTCTGCCGCGCGTGATAGCCTCGATCGCCTCATTCAGCCCGTCGCGGTTCTGCGACCGCGCACGCCCGGTGGCATAAAGCGGATCGGTGGCCAGATGCTCCGCGTTGATCGCCTTGCACAGCCGGCGATAGATGTCGTCGCCCGCGGCCGCGATGTTGATATAGCCGTCTGCCGTTGCGAAAACCCCAGTCGGGATACTGGTCGGATGGTTGTTGCCGGCCTGGCCCGGCACGTCTTTCCCGATCGTCCATCGCGCCGCCTGAAAATCCAGCATCGAAATCTGCGCGCCCAGCAACGAACTGGTCACCCATTGTCCCTCGCCAGACTGCTCGCGTTCCAAAAGCGCGATCAGGATCCCCATCGCGGCGAATATTCCGGCTGTCAGATCGGCAACGGGAATGCCGACTCGCATCGGACCATGCCCAGGCTCACCGGTGATCGACATCAACCCACCCATGCCCTGGGCGATCTGGTCGAAGCCGGGCCGGTCGCGATAGGGCCCATCCTGGCCAAACCCCGAGATGCTGGCATAGACGATCCGTGGGTTGATCGCCTTCAGGCTCTCATAGTCCACCCCGAGGCGGAACTTCACGTCCGGCCGGTAGTTTTCCACCACCACGTCGGCCTGCGCGACCAACCGTTTCATGATCGCCACGCCATCGGGCGACTTCAGGTTAAGCGTCAGGCTGCGCTTGTTGCGGTGCAGGTTCTGGAAGTCGGGACCGTGGCGTTCGCCGCCCAGGCCTGCGTCGCCCTCGGGCGATTCGATCTTGATGACGTCTGCACCCCAGTCGGCCAATTGGCGCACCGCGGTAGGGCCTGCCCGCACGCGGGTGAGGTCGATGACCTTGAAGCGGGCGAGGGGGCCTGTCGTCATGCGCTGGTCCTTTCCATTGGGACTGCATCCTCGCACGAAAACCTGCCGCTGGTCGAGGCGGGTTGGTTGTGGCCAACACCGCTGAACGATCCAATCGCGCGACCGTCGTTTCTAGAGCGTGCCGACTGGAAACAGTCAGCATGCTCTAGACCATTGTTTTCACGAGCAACTTTGTCAGCCGGACTGTTCCAGTCAGGCTGATGTCGCTCTAGTTCAGGCTTCTGCGTGCCGGTTGGAGGTTCAGGTTATGCGGGCTTCAGCCGAAACGCATTGAGCGGTTCTTCCGCGTACGACCGCGGCCCGCGCAGCATCGCCGCGGCGCGATCCAGGTCTTTCACCATGGCTTCCAGCAGCGGCATGTCGTCGGGTTTGGGACGCAGGCCCATCGCCTTCACGCGGGCCTCGAACTTGATCTCGGTCATCGCGGTCTCCCCATCACGTTGCCAAAGCGGTCGACATCGCCGGGCGTTTGCTCCGCCATGTGGTCGCTGTCTCGTAGGCATGGCCAGCCTGGAACACAGTCGCCTCGGCGAACGGCTTGCCAATGATCTGCATGCTGACCGGCAGACCGCCGACGCCATAGCCGGAGCACAGGCTCAGTGCGGGGAGCCCGGTCAGGTTGAACGGCATGGTGAAGTTGGGTTTTTCGAACATCGCCCATTTCGGCACCTCATTGATCTTCGGCGCCTCGGCCGGGGCCGACGCGGTGATCAGGATGTCGAGGTCGGCCATCGCAGCCTGCATCTCCAGGCACAGCACGCGACGCCGGCGCAGTGCCTGCACATACTCGGACGCTTTGAGCAGCGCACCAAAGGCCAGGCGATCACGCATCAATTCGCCGTAGTCGTTGAACCGCTCCTTAAGCCACGGTTCGTGCACCGCGTAGGCCTCGGCCGTCAGGATCACCCAGCCGGGCGCGTTGTAGTCCATCATCGGCGACACCGTGACGTCCCGGATTTCAGCGCCTTGGGCGGCAAAGATATCCAAGGCGTCCTCGATGCCCTGTTTCGTCGCCGCACTGACGGGATGATCGACCTCATGGAAGTGCCGGATCACGCCGATACGCAGGCCCTTGGCGCCCTTGTCCAGATCGGCGGTGAAGTTCGCCACGGGGCGGTTGGCGCTGGCGGGATCGAACGGATCGTGACCGGCCATTGCCTGCAGCAGCAGCGCGCAATCCTGCACCGTCCAGGCCATCGGGCCGGTGTGATCCAGGGTCTGCGACAGCGGCAGCACGCCGCGCCGGCTGGACAGACCGTAGGTCGGCTTGATCCCGGCGATGCCGCACAGGGCGGCTGGCCCGCGGATCGAGCCGCCGGTGTCCGACCCGGTGCCACCCAGCACCAACCCGGCGGCCACGGCAGCACCGGTGCCCGAGGACGATCCTGCGGTAAAATGATCGGGGTTCCAGGGATTGCGGGCCGGCGGCCAGGGCAGATCGAAGGACGGGCCGCCGATCGCGAACTCATGCGTCGCCAGTTTGCCCATCAGGACCGAACCAGCCTGCGCCCACTTGCTCACCACCACCGAATCCTCGGTCGGCACGTTGTGTTCCAGCAGCTTGGAGTGGGCGGTCGTGCGGATGCCGGCGGTGTTGTAGATATCCTTGTGTCCGATCGGGATGCCGTCGAGCGGCCCTTTCAGCGTGGAGGACATCATTCGTGCCTCCGCCGCTTTCGCGTCGGCCATGGCACGGTCTTCGGTGACCAGCAGGAAACTATGCAGCGTCGGATCGAGCTTTTTCACCCGATCCAGACAACCGCGGGTCAGTTCGACGGGTGACAGTTGCTTCGCTGCGATCAGCCTGGCGGCCTCGGCGATTGTGGGGAACGATGCCATCACTTCACCTCCGGCACGAAAATGACCGACGGTTCGGCCTCGCGCGGCAGCGGTGGGGTCGCGCGGGCGACCATCGCCTGAAACATCGGGTAGGCCCCGAACAGGACCGATTTTTGCCCGTCTGTCAGCGTGAGCCCACTTTGATCCA